>NZ_JBSFPX010000061.1:0-35198 GCF_053588415.1 Mycobacterium sp. NPDC003449 | reverse complement strand
CGACCGGGCCGCAGCGGATCTGGACGCCGACGACCCGCGGGTCGACCGGGAGCCGGGTGGAACCATCCTCCCTGCATTCGAGCTGCACTACCCGCACATGGTCGAGCGGATGCGCGCCGAGGCCCATGTGGGCCGGGCGCACGGCCCCTCCGACGGGGATGTGACGCGTCTCGACGACGAAAATGTCCGCACCTGATCAGGCGTAACGGCGGCCTGCGGGGAAGATGAGTCGAAAGGTGGCTTCTCCCATCGGCTCTTCGCGCGAGCGCTCATCGGTGCTCATCACCGTCACCGGAGTCGATCAACCGGGCGTGACCTCGGCCCTGTTCGAGGTGCTGTCACGGCACAAGGTCGAGCTGCGCAACGTCGAGCAGGTCGTGGTGCGTGGCCGGCTGACGCTCGGGGTACTGGTGGCGGCGCCGGCCGCGACGGTCGACGTGGCCGAGCTGAGCAACGACGTCGAGGCCGCGATCCACGGTGTCGGGCTGGACGTGGCGATCGAGCGCAGCGACGATCTGCCGGTGATGCGCGAGCCGTCGACGCACACCATTGTGGTGCTGGGCCGCCCGATCACGGCCGGGGCGTTCGGCGTGGTGGCCAGGGAGGTGGCCGGGCTCGGCGTCAACATCGACTTCATCCGCGGGGTGTCGGACTATCCGGTGACCGGGCTGGAACTGCGGGTTTCGGTACCGTCGGGGGCCGCCTACGGCCAGCTGCAGGCGGCCCTGGCCCAGGTGGCGGTCGACGAGGGCGTGGACATCGCGCTGGAGGACTACAGCCTGTCCCGGCGGGCCAAACGGCTCATCGTCTTCGACGTCGATTCGACGCTCATCCAGGGTGAGGTGATCGAGATGCTGGCCCAGCGGGTCGGCATGGAGGCCCAGGTTGCCGCGATCACCGAGGCGGCCATGCGCGGTGAGCTCGACTTCGCCGAATCCCTGCACCGGCGGGTGGCCACCCTGGCGGGCCTGCCGGCCTCGGTGCTCGACGACGTCGCCGAGCGTCTGGAACTGACCCCGGGCGCGCGCACCACGATCCGCACCCTGCGCAGGCTCGGGTATCACTGCGGGGTGGTGTCGGGCGGCTTCCGCCAGGTGATCGAGCCGCTGGCGCACGAGTTGATGCTGGACTACGTGGCGGCCAACGAACTGGAGATCGTCGACGGCACGCTGACCGGGCGGGTGGTTGGATCGATGATCGACCGGCCGGGGAAGGCCAAGGCGCTGCGCGACTTCGCCCAACAGGCCGGGGTGCCGATGGAGCAGACCGTCGCGGTCGGCGACGGTGCCAACGACATCGACATGCTGGCCGCCGCGGGTCTCGGGGTGGCCTTCAACGCCAAACCGGCGCTGCGCGAGGTGGCCGACGCCTCGTTGAGCCATCCCTACCTCGACACCGTGCTGTTCATCCTCGGCATCACCCGCGGTGAGATCGAGGCGGCCGACGCCGTCGACGGCATGGTCCGGCGGGTCGACATCCCCGAGGACGAGTGACACCGTGCCCCGCGGCGGCGGGGTGCCGTAAGCTGAGCCGGTGATCACGGTGAAGCATGCGGTCCTGGTTGGCGCCGTCGCGGCCTCGGCGGTCCTCGGACAGCTCGCGGTGGCAGCCCCGGCCGACGCGAAGCGCTGCCCGTCGGGCACCGTGCAGTCCAAGTTCGAAGGTGTGTGCGTCAAGGGTGGCTCGAGCGGGGCGGCGCCGCCGGTGATGGCGCCCGCGGGCGGGCCGCAGGTCGTCACCCGGCCGGGGCAGTATCCGACGGTGAACGGGATCCCGTGCAACGACGAGCATTACGGCACCTGCCTGGCGCTGATGCAGCCGTAGCCCCCGGCGGCTACACCACCAGGGTCTGTGACTGCGGGCCCACCGTTCCGGTGATGCTGGACCAGGCGCGGGCGAGCAGTCCGACCGCCTCGGTCAGCGCGGGTTCGGGAAGGCCGTAGGGCAGCCGCACGAACCGCTCCAAGGTTCCGTCTACCCCGAATCGGGGACCTGCGGGCAGGTCAAGGCCGAGCCGCGACGCCGACGCCGCCAGCGCGGTGCTCATCGGCGCGGGCAGCCTCACCCACAGCGACAGCCCGCCGCGGCCGGGCCCGGGCTGCCAGTCCGGCAGTTCCCGCTCCAGCAGTGACACCAGGAACCCCCTGCGGCTGCGGAGCAGCTCACGACGCTCCGGCAGGATGTCGTCGCGCAACGCGAGAAGTCTCGCCGCGGTGAGCTGTTCGAGAATCGGGGTACCCAGGTCGAGCGAAGGGCGGATGGCCGCGATGGTGGCCAGCGTGCTGCGCTCGGCCCGGATCCAACCGATCCGCAGGCCGCCCCAGAAGGATTTCGACATCGAGCCGATCGTCAGCATGAGGTCGCGGTGCGCGGATACGGTCGCCGCGAGTGGCTGCGGCGGCGGGCCGTCCAGCCACATGTCGAGCATCGACTCGTCGACGATGCTGCGGGTCCGGGTCTCGGAAAGAATGTGTCCCAGCCTGTTCCGGTCATCGGCGGACAGGGTGAACCCGGTCGGATTGTGGCTGTCGGGGATCAGGTAGGCCAGGCTCGGTGCGAGCTGGCGCAGGGCGGCATGCACCGCGTCGAGTTCCCACCCCTCGTCGGTGAGCGCGACCGGCACCGCCCGGGCGCCCGCCGTGGCGATCGCCGACAGCGCTCCGTGGTAGGTGGGTTGCTCGACCAGGACTCGGTCGCCGGCCTCGGTGTAGGTGGCCAGGATCAGGCTGATCGCGTGCTGCGCACCACTGGTCACCATGATCTGGGTCGGATCGGTGGGAAGCCCTCGGGCGCAGTATCTTTCGGCGATCGCCGAGCGCAGGGCGGCGACGCCCATCAACTCGTGGCCGGGCTCGTGCAGGAACGGCGGAACGTCCTTGGCGGCGATGGCGAACGCTTCGAGCACCTGTGCGCACGGCGCCGAAAGCGCGGCCGCCGCCAGGCTGACCGTCGGCGTGCCGGCCTCGGGTGTCACCTGCGGGCGCACCGGCAGGGCGGTGGTGCTGCGGGCGCCGCGCCGGGCGTTGAGGTAACCGTCCTCGCGGAGCTGGGTGAACGCCGCGGTGACCGTGGTGCGCGAGACGCGCAGGGACTCGGCGAGGGCGCGCTCGCTGGGGAGCCGTGAGCCGACCGGCAGCCTGCCGTCGACGATGAGCAGCCGGATCGCGTCGGCCAGGCCCAGATAGGCCGGGCCGCTCAGACTGGAGGTGCGCCAGTTGCCCAGCTCGCGTGCCAAAAGGTCCACATCGAGCGCTCGGCCCACCATGTCGGTACTCATATCGATGCCAGTGTGCGCCAACTGGCTATTGATGAGCAAGCCAGATCGCCGGAATTATCGGGGCATGCGAACAAATTGGCTGTCTCGACTGGCCGACGGGCTGGCGGCGACGTTCAACTGGCAGGGTCCGGCCGGCATCCGCGACTACGTCGACCGCGACGAGGAGCGCGTGCGCCGCGAACTGGACCTGATCCGGCTGCGCTTCCAGCACCACTCATGACAGCCGACGTGCGCTCGCGAAACGCAGTGCGCCGCGGTGTGATGCTGCTCGTCGGCCTGGTCGGCTACGGCGTATCGATGGGCGTGATGGTGCGCGCCGGGCTGGGGCTGGACCCGTGGGACGTGTTCCACCAGGGTCTGACCCGCCACACCCCGATGACCATCGGGCTGGCGTCGGCCGTGGTCGGCGTCGTCGTCCTGCTGGCCTGGATCCCGCTGCGCAACCGGCCCGGGGTCGGCACCGTCGCCAACGTCGTCCTCATCGCCGTCACGGTCGACGCCACGCTCGCGGTCCTGCCCGCCCCGGCGGCGATGCCGGTGCGGATCGCGATGATGGTCGGCGCCGTCGTGCTCAACGCCGTCAGCACCGTCCTCTATATCGGCGCCGGTCTCGGCCCGGGCCCGCGCGACGGTCTGATGACCGGCCTGGTGGCGCGGACCGGGCTGTCGGTCCGGCTGATCCGCACCGCGATCGAGGCCACCGTGCTGACCGTCGGCTGGCTGCTCGGCGGGAGCGTCGGCGTCGGCACCGTCGTCTATGCCTTCGGAATCGGGCCGCTGGTGCAGCTGTTCCTGCGACTTACCCCACGTCGCATGCTGTTCCACGACTTCGGTGCGCCCGAACGGGCCAGGCGCGACCGAGCGGCACCGCAACCGGTCACTACGATGGGCGAGTGCCCACAACCGGAGCAGACGCAGACGACAGTGCCACCGGTGTCGACGACGTAGATCGGGACGACCTGCTGATCGACTTCGCCAGGGTCACCCTGCGCCGGGGCGGAAACACCCTGGTCGGGCCCGTCACCTGGGCGGTCGAACTCGACGAGCGGTGGGTGGTGATCGGGCCCAACGGTGCGGGCAAGACCTCGCTGCTGCGGATCGCCGCGGCCAGCGAACATCCGTCGTCGGGAACCGCCTACGTGCTCGGTGAGCGGTTGGGCCGCACCGACATGTCGGAGCTTCGGTCCCGCGTCGGGTTGAGCAGTTCGGCGCTGTCGCAGCGGATTCCCGAGACCGAGGTGGTGCGCGATCTGGTGGTGTCGGCCGGATACGCGGTGCTGGGCCGCTGGCGCGAAACCTATGAGGACGTCGACTACGCCCAGGCCGTCGACATGCTGGAGAGCGTCGGCGCCGAACATCTCGCCGAACGCGCCTACGGCACGCTCTCGGAGGGCGAACGCAAGCGGGTCCTGATCGCGCGGTCGTTGATGACCGACCCCGAACTGCTGCTGCTCGACGAACCCGCGGCCGGCCTCGACCTGGGCGGCCGCGAGGAACTCGTGGCGCGGCTGACCGATTTCGCCGCCGACCCGGACGCGCCGGCGATGGTGCTGGTCACCCATCACGTCGAGGAGATCCCGGTGGGCTTCAGCCACGGGCTGATCCTGTCCGAGGGCACGGTGGTCGCGTCCGGTCTGCTGACCGAGGTGCTGACCGCGGAGAATCTGTCCAGGGCGTTCGGCCAGTCGATCGCCCTCGATGTGATCGACGGCCGGTACTTCGCCCGACGGGTCAGAAGGCGCGCGGCGCACAGGAGGCGAGATTGAGCGATCCGCTGGTTCCCAGACCGGCCGCGACGGTGATGCTGGTCCGGGACACCGCCGACGGGATCAAGGTGTTCCTGATGCGCAGGCACGCCGCGATGGAATTCGTCGCCGGGGTCATGGTGTTCCCCGGTGGCGGCGTCGACGACCGTGACCGCAACGCCGACATCTCCTGGTTCGGCCCGGAGCCGTCGTGGTGGGCGCAGCGCCTCGGCGTCGACACCGGCCTGGCCGAGGCGCTGGTCTGTGCCGCGGCGCGGGAGACGTTCGAGGAGTCCGGGGTGCTGTTCGCCGGGCCGCACAGCGGGGTGGGCGACCCCGGCATCGTCTCCGACGCCTCGGTGTACGGCGAGGCCAGGGCCGCGCTGGCCGACCACACCCTGTCCTTCGCCGATTTCCTGCGCGACGAGAAGCTGGTCCTGCGGGCCGATCTGCTCCGCCCGTGGGCCAACTGGGTGACGCCGAAGGAGGAGCGCACCCGCCGCTACGACACCTACTTCTTCGTCGCGGCGATGCCGGACGGGCAGCGCGCCGACGGGCACAACACCGAGACCGACCGGGCGTTCTGGAGCACGCCGCAGGCCGGGCTCGACGACTTCGCCGAGGGGCGCAGTTTCCTGCTGCCCCCGACCTGGACCCAGTTGGACTCGCTCAACGGTCGCACGGTGGCCGAGGTGCTGGCCGTCGAGCGCAAGATCGTCGCGATCGAACCCAGCCTGGCTACCGGTGAGGGCAACTGGGAGATCGAGTTCTTCGACGGCGAGCGCTACAACGCGGCCAGGAACCACCGATCGCCATGACCACGAACGAATTCGTCCACGTCGTGATCGGTGCCGCCCCCGAACAGGAGGGGGTGGCCGGGCTGCTGTTGTCGCGGCCGCCGACCAACGCCATGACCCGCCAGATGTACCGGGAGATCTCCGCGGCCTGTGCCGAGCTGGCCGAACGCGCCGACGTCGCGGCGGTGATCCTGTTCGGCGGCCATGAGATCTTCTGTGCCGGCGACGACGTGCCGGAGCTGCGCACCTTCGATGCCGAGGAGGACGCCGCCGCCGATCACGCCCTGCAGCGCTGCCTCGAGGCGGTCGCCGCGATCCCGAAGCCGACGGTCGCGGCCATCACCGGCTACGCGCTGGGCAGTGGGCTGGCGCTGGCGTTGGCCGCCGACTGGCGGGTGGCGGGCGACAACGTCAAGTTCGGCGCCACCGAGATCCTGGCCGGGCTGGCGCCGCGTGGCGGCGGCGGGGTGCGGCTGGCCGAGGCGATCGGGCCGAGCAAGGCCAAGGAGCTGGTGTTCAGCGGGCGGTTCGTCGGCGCGCAGGAGGCGCTGGAGTTGGGCCTGATCGACGAGATGGTGGCCCCCGACCATGTCTACGACGCGGCACTGGCCTGGTCGCGTCGCTTCGTCGGCCATCCGGTCGACGTGCTGGCCGCCGCCAAGGCCTCCGTCGGCGGTCGTGTCGACCGGGCGGCGGACCGGCCCTGACGCCAACCGGGCGGCGGCGGTTAGGCTGCCCTGCATGACAGAGATCAAGGATTCCGGCACCGACGCGGGTGCCGCTGTCGATACGGCCGGCGGGCCGGTCCCCAATCCGCACGCCACGGCCGAACAGGTCGAGGCCGCGATGCACGACAGCAAGCTCGCCCAGGTGCTCTACCACGACTGGGAGGCCGAGACCTACGACGAGAAGTGGTCGATCTCCTACGATCAGCGCTGCATCGACTATGCCCGCGGCCGGTTCGACGCCATCGTGCCCGAGCCCGAGCAGCGCGAACTGCCCTACGACCGGGCCCTGGAACTCGGTTGCGGCACCGGGTTCTTCCTGCTCAACCTCATCCAGTCGGGGGTGGCGCGGCGGGGTTCGGTGACCGACCTCTCGCCCGGCATGGTCAAGGTGGCCACCCGCAACGGCCAGTCCCTCGGCCTGGAGATCGACGGGCGCGTCGCCGACGCCGAAGGCATCCCCTACGAGGACGACACCTTCGACCTGGTCGTCGGGCACGCGGTACTGCACCACATCCCCGATGTCGAACTGTCGCTGCGCGAGGTGGTCCGCATCCTCAAACCCGGCGGCCGGTTCGTCTTCGCCGGTGAGCCGACCACGGTCGGCAACCGCTACGCCCGCGAGCTGTCCACCCTGACCTGGCACGCCGCCACCAACCTGACCAAGCTGCCCGGGCTCGCGGGATGGCGCCGTCCCCAGGCCGAGCTCGACGAGTCCTCGCGCGCGGCGGCCCTGGAGGCCGTGGTGGACCTGCACACGTTCGAGCCCGCCGACCTGGAGCGGATGGCCGCCAATGCGGGCGCCGTCGAGGTGCGCACCAGCAGCGAAGAGTTCACCGCGGCCATGCTCGGCTGGCCGGTGCGCACCTTCGAGGCGGCCGTTCCGCCCGGCCGGTTGGGCTGGGGCTGGGCCAAATTCGCGTTCAACAGTTGGACCACGCTGAGCTGGGTGGACGCCAACGTGTGGCGCAGAGTGGTGCCCAAGGGCTGGTTCTACAACGTGATGGTGACCGGGGTCAAACCGTCGTAGTCTTCGACGTCGAGACCGTCGGGTACCTGCGATCGCAGGCCGGCGGGCAGGCGCTGCGCCGAGCCGAGGAACACCCGCTGTCCCCGGTCAGTCTGGTCGCCGACATCGCCGCGCTGCGAAAGCAATTCGGTGACCGGGCGGCGGTGCTGGTGGAGACCGTGCGGTTGCGCAGGCGGGCCGCGGCGAAATTCGCCGACCCGTCGGCCTGGCTGTTCACCGACGAGGCGTTGCAGCAGGCCACCACCGCGCCGGTGGCCGCCCACCGGGCGGCCCGGCTGGCCGGCGCCCGTATCCACGACGCCACCTGCTCGATCGGCAGTGAGCTTGCGGCACTGCGTCATTCGGCCGGCGAACTCGTGGGCAGCGATATCGACCCGGTGCGACTTGCGATGGCCGCCAACAACGTTGCCGGTGTGGAACTGTGCCGGGCCGACGCGTTGCGGCCGATCACCCGCGACGCCGTGGTATTCATCGATCCGGCCCGTCGCCAGGGCGGTCGGCGCCGGTTCGACCCACGGGCCTACACGCCCGCGCTGGACGGCGTGCTCGACGTGTACCGGGACCGGGACGTCGTCGTAAAGTGCGCTCCCGGAATCGATTTCGACGCGATCCGGCGGATGGGTTTCGACGGTGAGATCGAGGTGACCTCCCAGGCGGGCGGGGTGCGTGAGGCCTGCCTGTGGTCGCAAGGGCTGGCCGGGGCCGGAGTGCGCAGACGGGCCACCCTGCTCGACCACGACGAGCAGATCACCGATGCCGAACCCGACGACTGTCCGGTGGCTCCGGCCGGCCGGTGGATCGTCGACCCCGACGGTGCGGTCGTGCGGGCCGGGCTGGTCCGCCACTACGCGGCGCGGCACGGTTTATGGCAACTCGACCCCGATATCGCCTATCTGTCCGGCGATCGGCTGCCCGACGGGGTGCGCGGATTCGAGGTGCTCGATCAGATCGGCTACCACGAACGGCGACTGCGGTCCGCGCTGGCGGACCGGTCGGTGGGGGCGGTCGAGATCCTGGTCCGTGGCCTTGACGTCGACCCCGATCTGCTGCGACGCCGGCTGCGGTTGCGGGGTTGCGGACAGCTCGCGGTGATCCTCACCCGGCTGGGATCCGGGGCGTCCAGCCGGGCAACGGCATACATTTGTCGGCCGTCGCGGTGACCCGCCAGTACGCTTGTGTTGATGTGCCGGCGCCGTGGCCGGCGCGAGTTCATCGCCTGCGAGGACGGCTGACGATGCGAATATCGAGGATGGCGCCGCTGCTGGCGGTCGGGGTACTGGCCGGGTGGACCGGTATGCCGATAACCGCCGCGCAATCGGCGTGCACCGAACTCGGCGGCACCGTCGACCGGGACCAGGTGTGCCAGGTGCACACCGCCAACGCCACGTACACGCTCGACTACACGTTCCCGGTGGGATATCCCGACCAGCAGGCGGTCGCGGGCTATCTGATCCAGACCAGGGACGGATTCGTCAACGTTTCGGGCATGCCGGGGTCGCGGGACCAGCCGTATGTGCTCGACGGCAGGGGAACGGCGTACTCCTCGGGTGTGCCCGCGCGCACCCAGAGCCTGGTGTTCGAGGTGTATCAGAACGTCGGCGGCGCCCATCCGCAGACCTGGTTCAAGGCGTTCAACTACAACCTGGGCACCCGGGCCCCGATCACGTTCGACAGCCTGTTCAGACCGGGCACCAAACCCCTTGACGTGGTCTTTCCGATCGTGCAGCGCGAAATCCAGAAGCAGTCCGGGGTCGAGCAGGCGATCCCGCCGACGGTCGGGCTGGATCCCGCGCACTACCAGAATTTCGCGATCACCGACGATTCGGTGATCTTCTTCTTCGGCCAGGGTGAGCTGATGGCCGAGGCGGCCGGCGCCACCCAGGCCGCGGTACCGCGGTCCGCGGTGGCGTCGCTGCTGGCCTAGCCAGGCCACCGGGCCGCCGCTACACCGACGTGGGCTCGCGACCTTTCTCGCCGGTCGGTTCGTAGGATTCCCAGAACGTCGCGCCGGTGATCCCCAGGACGGTTGGATCGAACACCGGGTCCAGCCCGGCGCGCTGCTGACGCTCGTAATCGCGCAGCGCCGCCAGCGCGGGGCGCTGCAGGATGAGGATGCCGACGATGTTGAGCCAGGCCATGAGTCCCACCCCCATATCGCCGAGCGTCCAGGCTTCCGTCGCCGTCGAGATCGCACCGATCACCACCGATACCAGGATCAGCGCCTGCAGCAGCATCGTGGCGTTGGATCCCACGGTGCCGCGGATCAGCGGTACCGGTGCCGATGCCGCCTTGCCGAGGATGAACCTCAGATTGGTCTCCGCCATGTAGTAGTAGGCGATCAGCGTGGTGAAGCAGAAGAACGCCAGCGAGATCGCGATGAACGATGCGCCCGCGCCGCTCCACAGCGTGTCGAAGCCGACCTGGGCGAAGGCCGGGCCCACCGCGGTGTCCGACGGCAACGTGCCGCCGTCGGCGAGCACCGCACCCGTCTCGCTTTCCCCTTCGAAGACCCGGTATGCGCCCGTCGAAAGGATCAGGAAACCGGTCGCCGTGCAGATGAACAGCGTGTCGACGTACACCGCGAACGCCTGTACCAGGCCCTGTTTGGCCGGGTGGGACACTTCGGCGGCCGCCGCGGCATGCGGACCGGTGCCCTGGCCCGCCTCGTTGGAGTAGATGCCGCGCTTGACACCCCACATGACCGCGGAGCCGATGATCGCACCGAACGCGGAATCCAGTCCGAACGCACTGGCGAAGACCATCCGCAGGACCTCGGGAATCACGTCGGCGTTGACCACGACGATCACCAGCGCCAGCAGGATGTAGACCACGGCCATGAACGGCACCACGATGGAGGCGAACGCCGCGATGCGTTTGACGCCCCCGATGATGACGAAGGCCAGCACGATCACCGTGCCGACCCCGACCCACCAGGTCGAGAAGCCCCAGGCCGAATTCATGGCCGCGGCCATCGAATTCGACTGCACGCTGGGCAGCAGCAGGCCGCAGGCCAGCACCGTGACGGCCGCGAAGATCATCCCGTAGACCTTGAACGGGCCCGCGCCGCGGGTGTGGGCGAGCGCGCGGCTCAGGTAGTAGGCGGGGCCGCCGCGGTACTCGCCGGTCAGTTGGTCGCGGGTCTTGTAGATCTGGCCCAGTGTGCACTCGACGAATGACGTCGACGCGCCGAGAAAGGCCACGGCCCACATCCAGAACAGCGCACCGGGGCCGCCGAACGCGATCGCGGTGGCCACCCCGGCGATGTTGCCGGTGCCGACCCGGCCGGCCAGCGACATGGTCAGGGCCTGGAACGACGACACCCCGGAAGGTGACTTCTCACCTTTGAGCATCAGCCGGACCATTTCCGGAACTTGGCGCACCTGCAGGAATCTGGTGCGGATGGAGAAGTAGACGCCCGCGCCCAGGCATAGAAAGACCAGCGCGCTACTCCAGATGTAACTGTTCAGATTGTCAAGGAAGTCCGACACATGGGGATCCTGGCATGTCTCTGGCCGGGCGCTGTTAAAAACGTGTCAACTCGCTGTTAGATCTTCTGCTCAGGCCGGCGCGAACCCGTACACCTGACCGTCGCTGGTCGCGGCGATCACCCTGTGGTCCTGGCCGATCGACACCCCGACCGGCCAGCCCGTGGCCTCGGGCAGCGGATAGGTGTTGAGCGTGTGGCCGTCGCCGGTGTCGAAGACCAGCAGCGCCTGCCCGTGACCGCCCTCGCGGGCCACGGTGTACCCGACACCTCCCGCGCGGCTCGTCGTCGTCAAGGGCGCCGCGTCGTCCCGGCTCCAGACCACCTCGCCGTGGTCGCCCGCATCGCGCACCGCGACCAGTTTGGCGTCCGGTCCGCCACCGGCCACGATCAGCCCGTCCGGGGAGACCGATGGCGGGGTCTGGGCCAGATAGTCCAACGGCACCGACCATTTCGCCGAACCATCGGCCGCGTTGACCGCCCACAACCGTTCGTCGCGGCCGTTGACATAGATCGTCGCCCCGTCCGCCGAGAGCACCGGGCTGGCCAGCGGCCCGCGGCCGACGGCCTGCGAGGTCCACTCCCGGCTCAGCAGCGGCTGCTGGCCGGGCCGGTAGCGCAGGCCGATCAGCACGGGGCCGTCGCGGCCCGGTTCCCACAGGCTCAGCACCACGCGGTCGGAGGCGGACGAGAACGCGGGCGCGGCGGCCACCGGGCACCGTGACCGGGCCAGCGGGCAGTCCTCGAGGCCGCGCTGTGAATCGGTCGGGTCGACTCCCGAGACCAGATCCAGCGGTGTGCCGACGACGATGCCGCGGTGCCCGTCGAACACCAGCACCTGGCCCAGGTGGGTTACCACCAGCAGCTGCCCGCCGTCCAGCAGCCTCGGTGTGGTGGGCATGCCGATCACGGGCTGGCGCCAGCGGATCCACTGCGTCGGCGGGTAGGCCATCATCGTGCCCGGCTGCCCGACGTAGACGCTGTCGAAATCGTCCATCAGCGGGCTCGACCAGCCGCCGCCCTGAATCAGCCGCGTGCACCAGCGTTGGCGCCCGTTGTTGTCGGTTTCCCAGACCATCAACGAACACCCGGCCGAGGTCTGGGCGTTGGCGGCGAGGTAGGGGTGGAAGTCGGCCGAACCGACCGCGACCTGGGCGCCCAACTCGCCCTTGACCGAACGGTTCCACTCCAGCCGGAGGGTGTCCGCGCCGGCGGCACCGCTGAAGCTGCTGTTGGAGGCGTCGCGGTACTGGGCGGACCAGCCCAGCGAGGCGCGCGCGTCCACCCAGGAATCGGTGTTGCCGCAGCCCGCGACGAGGCCCGTGAGCAGCGCCGCTACCGCCAGCGCCAGGTATCGGCGGAACACGGTGTCCTTTCGTCGGGCCCGCAGGTATGGACCACGTGAGGGTAACCCGGCAGGCCACCCGGACCGGAGCGACGACCCGGGTATCGGGCCGGGCCGGCTCGCGTAGGCTTTTCCGCCATGACGACGATGTGGGGCGCACCACTGCACAAACGGTGGCGCGGGTCCCGGCTGCGCGACCCGCGCCAGGCGCGGTTTCTCACCAGGGCCTCGCTGAACTGGGTTATCACCAACCGCGCGTACACCCCGTGGTACCTGGTCCGGTACTGGCGGCTGCTGAAGTTCAAGCTGGCCAACCCGCACGTCATCACCAGGGGCATGGTGTTCCTGGGCAAGGGCGTGGAGATCCAGTGCACGCCGGAGCTGGCCCAGATGGAGATCGGCCGCTGGGTCCACATCGGCGACAAGAACACCATCCGCTGTCATGAGGGTTCGCTGCGGATCGGCGACAAGGTGGTGCTCGGCCGCGACAACGTCATCAACACCTACCTCGACATCGAACTCGGCGATTCGGCGCTGATGGCCGACTGGTGTTATGTCTGCGACTTCGACCACAAGATGGACGACATCGACGTGCCGATCAAGGATCAGGGCATCGTCAAGGGGCCGGTGCGCATCGGGCCCGACACCTGGATCGCCACGAAGGTCACCGTGCTGCGCAACACCATCGTCGGCCGGGGCTGTGTGCTCGGTGCGCACGCCGTGGTCAAGGGGGAGATCCCGGACTTCTCGATCGCCGTCGGCTCCCCGGCGAAGGTGGTCAAGAACCGCAAGCTGGCCTGGGACACCTCGGCCGCCGAACGGGCCCAACTGGCCGAGGCGCTGGCCGATATCGAACGTAAGAAGGCCGCGAGCAACTGAGCGACGCCATGCAGCGGCCCGGCGAGGACACGGGCTCCGACGCGGATTCGGAGCCCGACTACCGGTTCACCCTGGCCAACGAGCGCACCTTCCTGGCCTGGCAACGCACCGCGCTGGGGTTGTTGGCCGCCGCGGTCGCGGTCGTCCAGTTCGTGCCCGAGATGGGCCTTCCCGGCGCCCCGCGCATCGTGGGGGTGGTGCTGACGGTGCTCGCCACGGCAACCGCGGGGGTGGGGCTGTGGCGCTGGCGCCAGGTCGACCGCGCCATGCGGGCGGGTACCTCGTTGCCGCGCCACCCCACCCCGGGCTATCTCGCGGTGGGATTGTGCGTGATCGGGCTGCTGGTCCTGATCGCCGCCGTGGTGAAACTGGTCGCGGGGTGAGGACTTTCGAGCAGACCCTGCCCGCGCAGCGTACGGCACTGTCCTGGACCAGGACCTCGTTCGCGGTGCTGGGCACCGGCGCGGTACACATGCTGCACGACATTCAGGACCACCGGGCCGGGTTCGGTCTGGTCGCGGCGGGTGTGGCCGTCGTCGTCGCCCTCGGCGTCTATCTGGTGGGGGCGGGCAGACAACGCACGCTCGCGAAACAGCCGTTGCCGCGCCGGATCACCCCCACCGTCCAGGTGCACGCGGTGACGGTCGGGGTGATCATTCTCATTGCCGTGTCGGTGCTTTCGCTGCCCGGCTAGCACAGGATGCGAGCATCGGGGATGGTCTCGCCGCGCTCGAGGAGTTGGGCCCCGAGTATCGCTCAGCTGACAGGCTGGCCGACCGGGTGCGCGGCGGTGCGATCCGCGGATGGGACCTGCGGTTTCACGGTATTGCGCCACGTTCCGACCACCCGCATAGCGTGGTACACCGCGACGGCCGCGATGGCGCCCAGGGCGATCCCGCCGAAGCTCAACCCACCGATCGCCCAGGTGAAGTCGGCGATGCCGATGACCAGGGCGATGGCTGCGGTGAACTGGTTGATCGGCTGGGAGAAATCGACGCGGTTGATCACCCAGATGTGCACCCCCAGGATGCCGACCAGCCCGTAGAGGGCAACGGTGGCACCGCCCAGAACGCCAGGCGGTATGGAGGCGATGGCGGCTCCCACCTTGGGGCACAGGCCCAACACGACTGCCGCCAGACCGGCGACCCAGTATGCCGCCGTCGAGTACACCTTGGTGGCCGCCATGACGCCGATGTTCTCGGCATAGGTGGTCGTGGCCGATCCGCCGCCGCTGCCCGCCACTGTGGTGGCCAGGCCGTCGGCGAACAGCGCCCGCCCGATCAAATGGTTGTTGTCGGTACCGGTCATGGCGTTGATCGACTTCACGTGCCCGATGTTCTCGACCACCAACACCAGTACCACTGGGACGAACATCGGTAGCACCGACACATGGAAGGTGGGAGATGTGAAGTCCGGCAGGCCGATCCAGGAGGCCGAGCCGATTGCCGAGGTATCCACTTCGCCGCGCGCCATCGCGATCACATAGCCGACCACCACTGATGTGAACACCGCCAGCCGACCCAGTAGGCCGCGGAACACCACGAGCGACAACACCATGAGCACCAACACGATGAAGGCGGTCACCGGTGCCTTCTCGAAGTTCGCTTTCGCCGTGGGTGCGAGATTGAATCCGACCAACGCCACGATGGCGCCGGTGCATACCGGCGGCATGAGCTTCTCGATCCAGCCGATGCCCGCGAAATGCACGATCGCGCCGATGACCATCACCATCACACCGACCGCGATGATTCCGCCGAGCGCGCCCGCGGGCCCATCCGACGCCGATGCGGCAGTGACGGGCGCGATCACCGCGAAGCTCGAACCGAGGTAGCTCGGAAGCTGATTGCGGGTGACCAACAGGAACAAGATGGTGCCGCTTCCCGAGAACAACAGCGTGGTGCTCGGCGGGAACCCGGTCAGCACCGGCACGAGGAACGTCGCGCCGAACATCGCAACGACGTGCTGCAGGCCGATGCCTATCGTGCCGGGCCAGGAGAGTCGTTGGTGCGGCGCGACCACGTCGCGCCCATCCGTGGGCTGCCATCGCAATATTGACATGTTTCGTTCCTCCTGGACCGGCCGGACGGATGGTTCGAGCTGACGGTCGACGCCCTTGTCGAGAAGACGAAGCTCACGCGATGGTGAGGTGATTGATCCGGAATGCGTTGCCTGCCGGGTCGATCAGGACTGCCTGCCAGGCGCCGTAGTAGGTACGGTTGGGCGGTTTGATGCATTGGGCGCCCGCCGTGACCGCCCTTTCGGTCAATGCGTCGACCGCGCCGTCGTCCGCCACCTCGAATGTCAGGAAATGGTCAGTACCCGAGGGGTTTTCGGCGGGTTTCAGGTTGAGTAGCGAATACGCCGCCGGCGCACTGAAACCGAGGATGGTCTCGCCGAGGTGTAGTCCGCGGAAATGGTCCGAGCGTAGTTCGATGACCTCGTCGAGACCGAAGACGGTGCCGTAGAACTCGCTCAACGACACGATGTCGTCGGTGATCACGCTCGCGAACGACAAGCGGACGTCTGGCATTGTTACCTCCGAAAGTTCACAGATCCAGGATCAATCGGCCGCAGGCGGCGCGGCTCACACATGGGACGAATCTCTTGCCTGCGGCCTTCGCACGCGGTGACAGCACGGTGTCGCGGTGCGCAGGAATTCCGCCGAGCAGAGTCTGGACGCACGCTCCGCATTCGCCCCGCAGGCAGTTGGAGTCGATGCCACCGACCACCTCCCGAAGGACCGAAAGCGCAGTACGATCCGACGGTACGGTGACAACAATTCCGGTGCGCCGCAGTTCGATCTCGAATGGCTCGACGGCTGGCTCGGTCATCAGGCGAATGAGATCGTCTTCTGGAACTTGTTGGTCAGGTGATCGCCCGACGAAATCGGCTGATATCGGGGTTCTTCGCCGGGCGCAACACAACTCGGCAGGCATTCGATCATGGCGTCGTAGTTGGGCTGGTGGAAGAACACCAAGCTCATCCGGCGGGTGTCTCCGGCGCTGTCGGGCTGCGGCGGGCGCACGCGGTGCCTGGTCGAGATCCACAGATCGTTGGTCCATTGGGCCATCAGGTCGCCGATGTTGACGACGAAGGCTCCAGGGACCACCGGCACCGGCACCCAGTCGCCGTCCTGGGTGAAGACTTCCAGTCCGCCGGGCGCTTCCTCCTGGCGCACGATAGTCAAACTTCCGTAGTCGGTGTGTGCGCCGGCCCGCATCTGCCCGGGTAGTGGTGGGGTGTCCAGGTGCGGATAGTTGATCGCGCGCAGCATGCTGATGTCTTTGTCGATGGATTGCGCGAAGAAGTCCTGATCGAGTTTCAGAGCGCGGGCGAACCCGCTCATGATCAGGCGCGCGAGCGAATTCATCTCGCGGAAGTAGGTGGTCCAGATCTGCTCCATGCCGGCCGGACGCTGGGCCCACCGGTTGGGCAGGAAGTGCGGGCCGGCATTCTCCACCGCGTAGTACGGATCGTTGCGGTCGACGTCGACCGGTCCGACGTCATACTTCTCGTGCAGGTCGCGAGGCTGCGCGACATCTTCGCTATAGGAGAATGCCTGCTCGCCGACTGACGAATACCCGCGGACCGCATCGGGACTCGGTTGATGTACCCGCTGCTTCTCTTCGAGCGGGAGAGCGAAGAACTCGTCGGAGACGCGGTACATGTCTTCGATCACGTGCTCGGCAACGCCATGATTGACCACCTGGAAGAAGCCGATCTCCCGGCCCGCATGGTCGAGGGCTCTTCCGACGGCGTTTTTCTCGCCCTCGTCGCCGTCCACCAGGGCGGCGATGTCGATGATCGGGACTACGGACACGGTGTCTCCCCTGAACTGAGCTTGCCTGCTGACGTGACTCAGTCTGTTCCGCATAAGGTCTCGGCAACAGAAGCGGCGGTCACCGGTTACGGTGCCCGTCGATGGCGGACATGCACATCCGAAACATCGTCGCAACACGCGGCAACGCGACAGACATCGGCAGTAACCGGCCGTAACAGTGCGGTGGCTCAATCCTGAACTGTGTGGCGCCCGAATGTGGTCTGCCGCACGTATTTTTCGATCAGGTGCTGCCCGGCGAGGAGCTCGTGCGCCGCAGGCGACACGTTTTCGGTGAACGGCGGCAGTTCGGCGACTGCGGTGTCGTGGCTGGGGTGTTGGTAGAACGCGAATGCCAGCCTGGAACTCTCGAAACCCACAGACCGCGGCGGGTTGGCCGTGCGATGAACGGTCGCAGACCAGTGATTCGCTGTCCATTCGGCGAGCAGATCTCCGACCAGGACCACCAAGCTCACCGGGGTCGTCGTGACCTCCAGCCACTCGCCGTCGTGGTCGTACACCTGCAAGCCGCCAGTCGTCGCCTCCGCGCACACCAGTGTGAAGGCGCCGTAGTCGGTATGTGTCCCGGCGCGGTACTGGTAGGGCAGTGGCGCTTCCACCTGCGGGGGATAGTGCAGGGCACGGAGCATGCTGAGCTCATCGGCAAACATCGGCACGAAATGGTCGCGTGCCAAGCCGAATCCCTCAGCAGACAACGCGAGCAATCCCGCACCGACGCGCTGCATGTGGCGGTAGTACGCCTCCCAGACCGGCCGGAAACCTTCGGGCCGACCTGGCCACAGGTTGGGAAACGCCATCGGCGACGCCCCGGGCCGGCCGAGCGTCGGCCTGTCGACGGGGCCGATGTCCATCTTCTCTTTCAGATCGCCGTGCGACTCTTCGTCCAGCGAGTAGGCGATGCCTTCCGACCCCACCCCGGACCAGCCCCGCACCTGTTCTGGGGCCGGCTGCATCACCGTCTCCTTGAGCTCGACGGGTTCGTCGAAGAACCCGCGAGTGACCGCGAACAGCTCGTTGGTCAACGGCCTGGGGATGCCGTGGCCTTCCAGGTGGGCATAGCCGGTGCGTGACAGTGCGGCATCGAGCAACTCGAACTGCCGCCTGCGCGCCCGTGCGGAGGGCCCGCACACCTCGGCGAGATCGATCGGCGGAGGCAAAATCACTCGACTACTGTGCACCATGAGTCCGTTGTTCGGTACCGCGAGGAGGTGCATGTTGCTCCCTGCACGGCCGGACCGGCATGCAGTCACCACCAGGTTCGGCGAAGCAACAGCCCGCACGCGTGGTGTCACGGTGGCCGACGTGTCGGCGCTCACCCATGTCCCCGTCGTGACCACCGCCGCTGACACGTCGTCGGTGGTCGCGGGTGTCGTCGATCTGGGCTCGACTGCATCCGAGGGCGACAGCAGGCGGCACACACCCGTCAGGACCGATCTGGCGCTGTTGCGGTGGGAGCCGCCGCGGTCGGGCGGACCGCTTCCCGACCTGACCGCCGTGTTGTCTGTTGTGTTGCAGACCAGACCCGCGGCCGTGGTCGTCACCCCCGACCGGCCGGTCAATCCACCCCGCGCCGCAGTCGAACTCGCCGACAGGGTGGAAGTGCCGTTGTTGTGGGACCGGGACAACGTGGCGTCGATGGGGGTGTCGGTGGCCGAACTTGTCGACGAAGACCTCGGCGTGCCAGGACGCCAGGATTCGGGTCGGGTGGCGGCTGACCGTGACGGGTTTGCCGTACGCGTCCTTGCGGCCGCAGGCGACGGGCAGGCCGTGTCGGCCGTGCTCGGTGAAACATTGGGGGCGCGTGTCGAATTCCGTGTCGACGGCATTCCGTCGGGGCCGGTCGCCGATGCGGGGTCGACCAGGATCCGAGTGGCTCAGCGTGCCACGCTGCAGATCGATCGTGCGCCACTCGGCGACGACGAGCAGCATCTGGTGGACCTCGTGATCCCGCTGCTGGCGGTGCACGCCGGGCTGCCGGATCCGGCAGCCGACGACCGTAGCGTCGAGGCGGCCCGGGCGCTGAAGTTGATTCTCGGCGAGGATCTCGCGCAACGCGAGCAGGCGATCCGGCGGAGCCGTCGGCTGTCGCTGTTCACCCAGCAGGAGGTGACGTTCCTGGCGGTGGAGCCGTTCAACATCTCGGTCGACGTCGCAGGTCTGCAGCGGCTGCGCACCGATCTCGCCTCTGTCGCAGTGCGATTCGATCCACACGCGGTCACCGTGCTCAGTGAGGGTGCTGCGGTCGTCCTGGTCGCCGCACCGGTCGACATGAAGGCACTGGTGCGGGCGTTGTGTCGTGCGGCGGGGGTTCCGATCGCCCTCGGGACGGGTGATCCGGTATCCGATCACAGGGGCTATCCAGGCGCGTTCCGGCAGGCGCGTCGCGCAGTTGCGGTCGGCCGACGCATCGGCGCCATCAACCGGCTGACCCGCTACCGCGACCTCGGGGTGCTGGCGTTGCTGTACCAGTTGCCCGAACATGCGAGGCGGTCATTTGTATCGGACACATTGGGTCCCATTGCCGACAGCACTCCAGAAAGCCTGGAGCAACGTCGCCTCCTGCGGGTCCTGCGTGCCACCGATTGCAACATCACTGAGTCGGCTCGGCGGCTCTATGTGCATCCGAATACCCTGCGCACCAAGATCTCACGTATCGAGTCGATCACCGGCCCCCTGCTGAACGACCCGGAGCAGCGGTGGACGGTGTTCACCGCGCTGTCCATGTTCTCCCTCGACAGCAATCCAGAGGAGTGACGACCGCCGTCGAATCGTCAGCGGTGGGTCACCATCCGCCGACCCAGCCGTCGAACACCGCATCGGGTTCGTCGGCGGGCCGCGTGGAACGCCCGACCAGGAAGTCGAAGTCGCAGCCCCGATCGGCCTGCAGAACCCGGTCGACGTACATCGCGGCGTACCCGCGCGGCGGATCGGCGGGCGCGGGCACCGGTCCGGCCCGCCGCGCCGCCAGCTCCGCATCCGTGAGCAGCAGATCCAAGCTGCCCCGGTGCGCGTCGAGGGCGATGAGGTCGCCGTCGCGGACCAGACCCAACGGCCCGCCCGCCGCCGACTCCGGGCTCACGTGCAGAACGCAGGTCCCGTAGGCGGTTCCACTCATCCGGGCATCGGAGATCCGGACCATATCGGTGACGCCCTGCCGCAGCAGCTTGCTCGGAATGGGCAACTGGCCCCACTCCGGCATGCCGGGAGCGCCCCGCGGCCCGGCGTTTCGCAGCACCAGCACGGAGTCCGCGGTCACCTCCAGATCGGGGTCGTCGAACCGGGCCATCAGATCCCGGATGTTCTCGAAGACCACCGCCGGGCCGCGATGCACCAGCAGCCCGGGAGTGGCTGCGCTGCACTTGATCACGGCCCCGTCGGGTGCGAGGTTGCCGCGCACCACCGCGAGCCCCTGCGCGGGCTGGAACGGGGCGGCCAGCTCGGCGATGACGGCCGGGTCGCCGGAGGTGGCGGCGGGCAGGTTCGCGGCGACGGTTTTCCCGGTGACGGTGATGGCATCGGTGTGCAGGAGCGTTTCGACCGACTTCATCACCGCCGGAATCCCGCCCGCGTGGAAGACCTGTTCGACGAGGTGTTCGCCGGCCGGCCGCACATTGACCACCAGCGGTGTGCGGGCCGAGAGTTGGTGAAACCGGTCCAGCGACAACGGCACTCCGACGCGACCGGCGATCGCCAGCAGGTGCACGATCGCATTGGTCGATCCGCCGACCGCGAGCATCAGGGTGATGGCGTTGTCGAACGCCTCGGCGGTCATGACCTGCGACGGCCGCAGCTGTTCGGTGGCCAGCCCGACCGCCCGCGCGCCGCACTCCTCGGCCACCTGCAGCCTGCGCGAATCCATCGCGGGCACGGCCGCCGTCCCGGGCAGGGTCATGCCGAGTCCTTCGACCAGGGTGGCCATCGTCGAGGCCGTGCCCATCTCGGGGCAGTGGCCCCGCGACGGTCCGGCCGCGGCCTCCAGCCGTTCGTAATCGGCCATCGACATACGGCCCGCCCTGACATCGTCGATGTACTCCCAGAGGTCGGTTCCCACGCCGAGTTGCTTGCCCTCGAAGACCGCGGGGGCGGCGGGCCCGCCGGTCAGCACGATGGCTGGGACGTCGGCGCTGGCCGCCCCCATCAGCTGCGCGGGGACCGTCTTATCGCATCCGCCCAGCAGCACGACGGAGTCGAAAGGATATGCGCGGATGGACTCCTCGACGTCCATCGCCATCAGGTTGCGGAACAACATGGTGGTCGGTTTCATCAGCTGTTCGCCGAGCGAGATGGTGGGGAATTCCAGCGGGAATCCGCCCGCGGCCAGCACCCCCCGGCGCACCGAGTCCGCCAGACCGCGAAAGTGCATATTGCAGTTGACGACCTCGGACCAGGAGTTGCAGATCCCGACGATCGGCCTGCCCTCGAAAGCCATCCTGGAGAATCCCGACGCCCGCATGGCGGACCGGTGCACGAAACCCGGAACATCGCGCCCGGCGAACCATTTGGCGCTGCGCAGACCGCCCGGCGGTGCCGTCATGGTCAGCGCACCCTGGCGGCGTAGGCGGTGATCTTGCGCAGCGCGGGCTGCCGCGCGGCCCGATAGCCCAGCCAGCGTCCGGGTCTGGTCGACATGAGCGTGCCCACCAACCGCTGCTGCCATGGTGGTCTGAAACCACCCGGCCGGGTGCCTGCTGCGCGGGCGGACGGTCCTGGGAGGCCCGCGGCGTCGGCGAGTGCCACCTTGGCGGCGTTGTGGCCGTTGGCGCCCATCACGCCGCCGCCGGGATGGGTGCCCGACCCGCAGAGGTAGTAATTGCGCACCGGGGTGCGGTAATTCGCCAACTCAGGAATCGGGCGTGCCCCGAACAGCTGATCGAGCATCATGCTGCCGTGAAAGATGTTGCCGTCGGTGATCAGGTATTCGTCGGCCAGGTCGTCGGGGGTGATGATCACCCGGTCGACGATGTGCCCGCGCAGATTCGGGGCGTAGCCGAACAGCTCCTCGAGAACGAGGTCGGCCCATTTCTCCTTCTCCGCGGCCCAGGTCGTCCCGGTGAGCTCGGAGGGGAGCTGCTGAATTCCCAGCGTCATGGTGTGCAGCCCCTCGGGTGCCAACGTGTCGTCGGTGACCGACTGGGTGACGGCTTCGATGACGAAGGTGCTCGGGAAGGTGCCGCGCCGCTGCGCCTCGAAGGCCTCTTCGAACGCCTCCCGGCTCGGCCCGAGCAGCTGGTGTCCGTGATGTTGCGGTCGGGGGTTGGCGTCCTGGAACGGAAGGTACTGCGGCAGTTCGTCGATCAGCAGATGAATCCTGGCCATCGAGCCGCGGGTGTCGATGTTCTGCACGTCGCGGACCAGCCCGGGTGCCAGCACCCCGGGATCGATCAGGTGCAGCAGCGAGCGCTTCGGGTCGGCGTTGGACAAGACCTGGCCCGCGGTGATCACCGTGCCGTCGGCCAGGCGCACCCCGGTCGCCGTGCCCCGCTCGACGACCACCTTGTCGACCGGCGCCGAGGTCCGGATCGTCGCACCGTGGTGGCGGGCGGCCGCCGCGAGCGCCTCACTGATGGCGCCCATTCCGCCCCGGGCCAGGCCGAACTGGCCGAAGTTGCCGTTGAACTCGCCCCAGGAGTGATGCCCGTAGGTGTATGCCGTTCCCGGTGAGGACGGCCCGCCGAAGATCGACACCATCCCGAAGAAGGTCAGCATGCTCTTGAGCCGCTCGTCCTCGAAATAGCGGTCGAGCAGGTCCCGTACCGAGAGCAGGGTGAACTCGTCGAAGAGGGTTTGTTCCCCGGCCGCTTCGAAGGCCGCGAGGACCTCGGAGCGTTGCGGGGGAGGACTGAGCAGATACGGGGTGACCAGCCCGGCGAAACGCTGCAGCCGCACGCCGAAGTCGAGGAAGGACTGCGCGTCGTTCTTGTTGAGCTGCTCGATCTCGCGCAGGGTGCGGTCGGTCTCCTTCCACATGGTGAACGAGGTGCCGTCCCGAAAAAGGCTGAAGGACAACGCATCGCCCTGGTACAACTCCAAGCCGAATTTTTTCAGCTCCAGTTCGGCGATGATCTCCGGCCGGAGCAGCCCGGCGATGAACGCGCACGAGGACCACTTCGAACCGGCGATCAACTCCTCGGTCACGCAGGCGCCGCCGACCAGTTCGCGGGCTTCGAGCACCAGGACCTTCTTGCCGGCGCGGGCCAGGTAGTTCGCGGTGACCAGCCCGTTGTGACCGGCGCCGATGATGACGGCATCAAAGTCGGGCATTTCAAATCTCCTGGGGGAGTGGGCAATGGCGGGTGAAGACGGTGGTGACGCTGCCGGGTTCGACCAGTTCGTCGAAGCGTTCGACGACGGGCTTCAATTCGGGTGCGTTGTCGCGCACGTTCTCCCATTCCGGCCACGAGGTCACCGTCATCACCTCAACGACCACACCGTCGTCGGAGAGGTACAGCTCGAAGCCGAGTACCTCGTCGAAGCGCAGGCAGACCGGCCGGTCGAGTTCGGCGGAGAACCGTTCGAAGTCGGTGACGGGAACGCCGGGCCGCAGCCGGAACGTGTTGACCGCACTCACCGTCATGTCAGGCCCCCTCGCGGTTGATCATCACGTGCTTGATCTCGGTGTATTCCTCGAGCGCGTACACCGACATGTCCTTGCCGTTGCCGGACTGTTTGAAACCGCCGTGGGGCATCTCGGGCGTGACGGGGAGGTGGTCGTTGATCCAGACGGTGCCGAACTGCAGCTCGGCCGACGCGGACATCGCCCGGGCGATGTCTGTGGTGAACACCGAAGCGGCAAGGCCGTATTCGGTGTCGTTCGCCCAGGCGAGGACGTCGTCGTTGTCGCCGAACCGGGTCACCGAGGTCACCGGGCCGAACACCTCGGTGGCCACGATCTCGTCACCCTGGCGGGCCCCGACGACGACCGTGGGCGCGGTGTAGAAGCCGGTGCCAGGGTTGTCACCCTGGATCAGCTCGGTATGTCCGGTTGCCTTGGCCCTGGCCACGAAGCCTTCGACCCGGTCCCGGTGGGCCGCCGTGATCACCGGCCCCATGGCGGTGTTCTCGTCGGCGATATCGCCAAGGTTGAGTTCCTTGACCGCCTTCTCCAGACCGGAAACAAGGTCGTCGTGGACGGCGTCGTGGACGTACAACCGCGAGGCCGCCATGCAGTCCTGACCGGAGTTGCAGAACGCGCCCTCCATGATCTTGGCGACGGCCAGCGACACGTCGGCGTCGGAGTACACCAGCACCGGTGCCTTGCCGCCGAGTTCGAGGTGCAGGCGCTTGAGATTCGAATCGGCCGAGGCCCGCATCAACGCCCGGCCGGTGTCGACCGAACCGGTCAGCGACGACATCCGCACCGTGGGATGGGCGACGAGCCGTGCGCCGACGTCCGCACCGTCACCGGTGACGACGTTGAAGACGCCGGCCGGGAACAGGTCTTGGGCGAGTTCGGCGAGCCGCAGGACCGAGAAGGGGGTGTGCTCGGAGGGCTTGAGTACCAGGGTGTTCCCGGCGAGCAGCGCCGGGGAGATCTTCCAGATCGCCATCAGCAGCGGATAGTTCCATGGCGCCACCGAACCGACCACGCCCAGCGGGTCACGGCGGATGATGCTGGTCTTACCGCGGACGAACTCCGTGGCGGCCCGGCCCTCCATGGTGCGTGCGGCGCCTGCGAAGAACCGGAGATGGTCGGCGATCATCTCCATCTCCTCCAGCGCCAGGCCGATCGGCTTGCCGACGTTGCGCGATTCGATCTCGGCAAGTGTCCGCTGATCGTCTTCGACCCGGTCGGCGAGCCGCAGGAAGGCCCGGGCCCGCTCGCCCGCCGGGGTCCTGGCCCAGTCCGGAAAGGCGGTGTGCGCGGCCGCGACCGCACGGTCGACGTCGACGACGGTGCCGTGCGCGATCTCGGCGAACGGCTGCCCCGTTGCGGGGGCGGGCACCTGGTCGACCGCAGCGTCGGACGCATCGGTCCAGGCGCCGTCGATGAACATCTGTGTGTGAAAGGTCATGATCTGTCTCCTGTCTCGTTAGGGGGTGTGTTCTCAGTCGGTGCCGGTGTTGGCTGCCGTCGTCAGCAGGGCCCGGACCGCGTCCTTCGGGATCGGCTGTTGGGCGATGGACATGTGCACCATCAACCCTTCGATGACGACGTCGAGCAGGCGTGCGGTGGCCCGGTCGAAATGCTGGGCCAGGGCATCCTCGGCGCGCTCCATCCACCGCTGGGTGAGCCGCTTGTTCTCGTTGCGGCGCACCGCGTCTCCGTAGAGCTCATAGGTCACGGCGAGTTCGTTCGGATTGGCGGCGAGGTCGTCGGTGATCGCCAGCACGATGCACTCGATCAGATCCTGGCCCGGCTCGCACGAGGCCAGCCGCTCCTCGAAGCGGCCGGCCAACCTCTCCACATGGGTCTGGAAGGCCAGTTTGACGATGTCGTCGAGGGTCGCGAAGTGATAGGTGATCGAACCGAGGGGGACATCGGCGGCCTCCCCGATGGCGCGGTGGGTGATCCCCGCGACGCCGTCGCGGGCGAGCACTGCGAGGGCGGAATTCACGATGCGCTCCTTCCTGTTCGGATCGTGTCGACGCGGGCGCCGCGGAGCCTGGGGCATGGCTCACCTCTCGTTAGGAACGTTTGTACGTATCGCGATGCGTACAAAAGTACCTAGCAAAACTGCTGGTGTACACGTTTTCTTCAGATAGCCGGTGGGTTACCGCAGCGTTTCGGGTGCCGGTTGCGCGAGTTCGCGCTCATTGAGCGCCCGACCGACGAGGGCGAATTTCGCCGGCGCGAAGTAGCGCAGGTACGCCCCGTACGCCATGCCGGCCAGCAGGGCGATGAAGACCAGCGACAGCATCAGCACCGCCGTCACGCCGTGCACACCCAACAGCACGTCCAGGCTGTTCAGCGTCAGGATGAAGAACGCGGTGAGGCCGGCGATGGCCAGGACCGGCGCGACCACGGTGTTCCACGTGCGCTTGTCGACGCTGGATTTGCGGAAGAACACGAAGATCGCCACGCCCGCGATCAGCTGCGAGAAGATCACGCCGATCGTGCCGATACCGGTCGCCCAGGTGAACAACGTCGCGAACGGATCCTGGCCGAACAGGGCGAACATCGCGATCACGATCCCGACCGTCGCGCTCTGCACGATCGCCGCGACCCACGGGGTCTGGCGCCGCGACAGCGTCCAGCCCAGCGGCTGCCACACCAGTCCCTGCCGGCCCAGCGAGAACAGATACCGCGCGACGTTGTTGTGGAAGGTGACGATGGCCGCGAATGTCGCTGTCACGATCAGCATCTCGAAAACCAGGGAGATGTTGTGCCCGATGATCGTGTCGCTGGCGACGAAGATGAAGTTGCCGCCCGACTCGTTGGCGATGGTGACCACCTTGTCGAGGCCGAGTGCGTTCATGATGAGCCAGCCCGACACCGCGTACAGCACACCCATGAACGCGATCGACAGATACGTCGCGCGGGGAATGGTCCTGGCCGGATCGCGGGCCTCCTCGCCGTAGATGGCCGAGCCCTCGAACCCGATGAACGAGGCGTGCGCGAACATCAATGCCACGCCGAGGGCGCCACCGACCACGACGCCGGGATTGAACGGTTCGAACGAGAAGTCCGACACTGCAACGGTGTTGCCGGACAGGCTGAAGGCACTGAGCACGGTGATCATCGTGACCTCGAGGGTCATGAACACACCGAGCACCTTCGCCCCCGAATGCACGCCCTGGACGCCGAGGCCCACACACAGCAGGAGTGCGCCGAATGCATAAGCCCACCACGGGATCTGCACACCCAGCCGGGGATTGATCAGCCCGGAGGCGTAATAGCCGAAGCCGCCGTAGAGGCCGGCCTGAATGGCGTTGTAGGCGAATATCGCCAGGGACGCCGACCCGAGACCGGTGATCCGCCCCAGCCCCAGCGTGACGTAGGCGTAGAAGGCGCCCGCGTTGGTGACGTGCCTGCTCATCGCGACATAGCCGACCGCGAAGATCATCAGCACCACCGCGGCGATCACGAACGCGCCCGGCATGCCGATGCCGTTGCCCGCCCCGATGATGATCGGATACAGGGCCACCACGACGGTCAGCGGCGATGCCGCGGCGATGATGTAGAAGAAGATGCTCGGTACGCCGAGGCTGTTCTCCTTGAGCCCGTGGTTGCGCCGCCGCGCGGGTGGCGGCGCGCCGCCCGGCGGTGCAGAGGGAGTTGGCCGCTGTGACGGCGGGGATTGAGTGACGTTCTCCATAGTGGTTCATCTCTCGGGATAGGGCATCTGACGATCCGTGGCGGGTTCAGCCGTTGGTCCTCGTGCGCGGCAGGCGATGGCGGAGAACTCGGGCTGAGAAAGGGATTGTCACCTCCTGGTATCCGGTGTGGGGGCCAATGGCGGGATTCGGGCCCCGCCCTGCGCGTTCAGGTGGTGAGGGCGGGTGCGGAGGTGCGGGGCCGCGGCGATGCCGCGACATCGGGTGCGCTGGTGCGGGCCAGTTCGTTGAGAATCGCGGCGTGGCGCACCTTGTGCCGGATCAGCTCCTCGTGGAACTCGGGCCTGACCCAGCCGTTGTACATGACGGCCTCGGACTCGCCCGGCTCGATCTTGAAGTAGACCGGACCCGCGACCCGGGCGATATCGCCGGCCTCCCACAACCGGTTCATCCCGCCGAAGGATTCGAAGGTCTCCGCCCAGACGTCGAGCGGAATGTCGACCGAACGCCGGATGGCGGCGAGCATCGGACGGCTGAGGTCGCCCACCGGGTTGACGCTGTCGGCGCCCAGATCCTGCAGCACCCGAATCGACGCCGGGTTGGCGTGACCTGCGTAGACCGAGATCTTAAACTTGGCGTCGGCGGGGATGTGGCCGGCGTCGCGCGCCTTGTTCAGAATGTCGAGCACCCCCTCGTCCCAGACCAGGACGCCCCGGATTCCGGTGGAGAACACCCGGAGGTAGTCATCGAGCAGGTAGCGGACGTTGTCGAGCCCGCGCACCCGCCGCCCGCCCGCCTGACCCTCGGTGCTCAACGCCTGCCTGCCGAGGTCCCATCCGGTCCGTGGGCCCGGAACCGCGACCAGTTCGATGTCGTTCTCGGCGGCCAGGGTGGCGACATCGCTCAGCTCGCTGGTGCTGAGCAGTGTGGTGCCGCCGCCGAACGCGATGATGCGGTGGATGAACACGTCCTGCCTGTCCGCCTCGTCGAGCAGGGTCTCGAGGGTCGAAAGACGCTCGACGCCAGAGATTTCCAGCCGGTACTTGCCGCCGTCTTCGAAAGCATTGGTGGACGGGGCGAGGGTGTAGTCATCGGCGGACAGGAGGCCCTGGGCGGCGAGGATGCCTGCTCCATCGAAACGGCTGGCGGATGCGGTGGACATGGCGTCTCCTTCGACGGACGGGCAACGACTGGGTTGCCATGAATTGCACTGAATGAAATTAAACTACGTAGAATGAAAATCTAGAAGAACAGTCGAGGTGTGTCAACAGGAAGTCGGCGCGCGTTGCGGACCGGCGAGGGCACTCACTGGGTACTGGTAACCTTCACCAGGTGAAAAAGGAGCCTCGATCCGAAAAGGGTTCGACTTTGATCGGCGTCGAGCGCACCGCGCGCATCCTGACCGCCGTCGCGGCGGCCGAGTCCGGAAACCTCACCGAAATAGCAAGGCGCACCAGCCTTAATGAGGCAACGGTGTTGCGGTATCTGAGCAGCCTCGCGGCGTTGGGCTATGTCGAGCGATTCGAGGCAGGCAGGTACCGGCTCGGCTGGGAGATCTTCCGGCTGGGGCAACGCGCCTTCTCCGGGCAGGTCCCGTCCGAGGCGATCCTGCCCACGATGGAGCGCCTGGTGTCGGAGTTCAACGAGACCGTGAACTTCGCGGTGAACAAGGACCGAAGCGTGGTGCTCCTCGAGGTGGTCGAGGGCAGGCGCGCGGTGAAGAAGGTCAGCGACGTCGGGCAGTCCGACCCGTGGCATGCGTCGGCGCTGGGCAAGGCGCTATTGGCCGGGATGCCCGACAGCGTGTGGCGCGACATCGTGGCATCGGCCGGGCTGCCCGCCCTCACTCCCTACACCATCACGTCGATGAAGAAGATGGCCGCCGAGATCAACGACATCCGGGACCGGGGCTTCGCCGTCGACCGCGAAGAGGCCGCCGAGGAGCTGACCTGCGTGGCCGCCGCCGTGCCGACGGCGGGCGGGGAACCCTCGCGCTACGCGCTGAGCATCAGCTTCCTCACCCACCGTTTGACGCAGGAGAACCTCGAACACGCCGCGGCGCAGGTGATCGCGGGTGCCGGCGAGATCGCGCGCAAGCTCGCGTGATCGCGCTTCAGCGGTCGGGCAGGGCGTGTTCGACGATCGGCCGCCGCGAATGCGGTTCGCGTTCGCGGCGTTTGGCCGCGAGGTAGACCTGAGTGGTCTCGGCGGCGACGGTGTGCCAGTCGAAGTCGGAGGTGAGCCGTTCCCGCGCCGCGACCGCACGCCGCTGAGCGGCGCGGGGATCGTCGAGCACGGCACGCACCGCCGCCGCCAGCCCGGCCACATTCCCCGGGGCGAAGGACATTCCGGTCTGCCCATGGATGACCGCCTCACCGAGCCCGCCGACGTCGGAGGTCACCAGCGGGGTGCCGGTCGCCGCGGCCTCAAGTGCCACGATCCCGAACGGCTCGTAGTGGCTGGGCAGCACGGCGGCGTCGGCGGCCTGCATGGCGTCGACCAGGTCCTGGTGGCCGAGCCGTCCGACGAAGCGGGTGGCCTTGAGCACCTTGTGCTTTCGGGCCTGCTCGACGAGCCACTGGTGTTGGGTACCGTCCCCGGCGATGGTGAGGGTGACGCCGGGGTGCGCGCGCCGGATCCGGGGCAGCGCCGCGATCGCGTCGTGGACGCCCTTCTCGTATTCCAGCCGCCCGACGTAGAGCAGCCGGGCCGGGCCCTGCCGGGGCCGCCGTGGCGCATAGGGCCACAGCTCGGCGTCGATCCCGTTGCGGATCACCCGGGTCTCGGCGAGGTCCGGGCCGAACAGCTCGGCGATCTCCTCGCTCATCGACGCCGAACAGGTGATCAGCGAATCGGATTCGCGCACCAGCCAGGATTCGACGGCGTGGACCTGGCGGCTGATCTGGCCCGACACCCAGCCCGAGTGCCTGCCGGCCTCGGTGGCGTGAATCGTGGAAACCAGTGGCACATCGAAGAATTCGGCCAATGCGATGGACGGGTGGGCGACCAGCCAGTCATGGGCGTGCACGACGTCGGGCACCCACGGGTTACCCGTCCGATCCCGTACGGTGAGGCCGGCGCGCAGCATGGAGTGCCCCATCGCCAGGGTCCAGGCCATCATGTCGCTGCCGAAGTCGAACTCGTGCGGGTCCTGCGCGGCGGCGAGGACCCGGACCCCTTCGCTGACCTCGTCGGTCGACGGGTGGGTACTCGGGTCGGTGTCGGAGGGGCGCCGACTGAGCACCACCAGCTCGTGACCGGCGGCGGCCAGGGCCGTCGCCAGGTGGTGCACATGCCGGCCAAGGCCGCCGACGACGACCGGTGGGTACTCCCACGACACCATCAGGATCTTCACGACTGTGTACCTTCGGCCTTCGGTGAGTGTGCGCAGACTGCTGAGGACGGACGGGGTGTCGGGCAGCAGACCCGCACGCTCGCCGAAATGGGGCTCGTCATCATTTGGGGAGCCGCCGGGCGTCGAGCGCGCCGAACAGTCCGTCGGCGCGGTTCCAGGCCTCGGCCAGGCGCTGGGCCTGTTCGCGGCGGCCCGCGGCGAGGGCGTCGGAGATCTCGCGGGTGGCGTGCGCGTGCAGATGTGCGCGGTAGCGCGCGTAGTCGGCGGCCGAATCCTTGCTGACCATGAACGGCCAGTCGCTGGAGACCGTGAGCAGGGTCTCGCGCAGGATCTGGTCGGCGACCCGGTCCCGCGGGGTGGCCGCGCCGACCGCGGCGTGCTGGGCCAGCGCCTTGTCGACGGTGCTGAGCGCGGTCTCGACGACCTCGGTGTTGAGCTGGACCAGGTCGGCCACCTTCGGACCGTTCCACACCTGCCAGTCCTTGCCCGAACCCCATGAGCTGGGCGGCAATTCGACCGGGGTCCCGACGTATCCGCCTGCGACGGCATCGGCCAGGGTGCCCACCCGGACACCGGCCGCGGGCAACGCCCGCAACACCCGTTCCAGCCAGGCGGGCCCCTCATGCCACCAGTGGCCGAACAGTTCGGTGTCGAAGGCCGCCACCACGTGGGCCGGACGGCCGATCCTGGCGCTCTCGCCGATCAGGCGTTTGCGCACCACGTCGACGAAATCGGCGACGTGGCCGTCGATCGCGTGGTCGGCGCGCTGCGGATCGTAGGGTGCCTTGTCCTCGGACGCCACGTTGCGCCCGGTGACCCGGGCCGGTTTGAGACCCGTGGTGTGGTCGTAGGTGTGGAAATCGCGGTAGGCGGCGTGGCCGGGGTAACCCGACTTCGGTGACCACACCCGGTAGCTGACCTGCAGGTCGCGGCCGAAGGCGATGACATCGGATTCGCCGACCGGCCTGCCCAGTGCGGTGTCGCCGTGCAGTGACGGTCCGTCGACCATGAAATGGTCCACACCCGCCGTGGCATAACCGGTTTCCATTCCCGGCGCGTAGGCGCACTCCGGCGCCCAGATCCCGGTGGGGGTGTGGGCGAAGCGCGCCCCGGCGTCGGCCAACCCCTCGGACAGGGCGAACTCGCGCAGCCGCGGGTGCAGCAGCGGCTGGAACGGATGCGCCAGCGGTCCACCGAGCAGTTCGACGGTCTCGGCATCGATCAGCTCACGCAGCAGCGGGCCGGCGCCGTGCCGCCAGCGGGTGGCGAAATCCTCGATCGCCGCACCGGCGTCGGCGTGCTCACGGGCGCCGAATTCGGGTAGCCCTTCGCGGCCGCGCAGTGTGGTGGCCTCCAGCGCCCGCAGCTGCCAGTTGGCCAGCCAGTGATGCATGCCGGTCAGGCAGTATGGATCGTCGAGCTGGGCGCTGACCACGGGCGTCATCCCCAGGGTGATCAGATGGCTGCGGTCCTCGTCGGCCAGCGTCCGCAGCACCCGGAAGAGTGGCAGATAGGCCGCCGCCCACGACTGGTAGAGCCACTCCTCGCCGACCGGCCACCGGCCGTGATGGGCCAGCCATGGCAGGTGGGTGTGCAGGACGAGCGTGAAGAGCCCGGGCACGGGCTCGAGCTCGGGGTTCGAGGTCACGGTCGCACCGCGATCGCGACCAGATCCAGGCTTTCATCGATATCGCGTTCGCGCGCCGGGGTGAGGTCGAAGTCGTCGGCGGTTACCGCGGCGACGTCGGCCAGCAGTTGCTCGGGCCAGGGTGCGTCGGCCACCGCGCGCGCCACCTGGGCCTCGATGATCGACCCGCCGTGCCGGGCGTCGAGCGCGGCCAGCCCCGCGCCGTGAAAAACGCCGTAGACCCCTTCGGTCCGGAATCCGGCGTCCTGCAGTAACTCGGTCAGCTCGGCCGCGTTGAGCTCGCGGGTGTGGAACGGGTTGAGCGGGGTGTCGCGGCCGGGGGAGAAGGTGATGCGGTTGGGAGTGGAGACCAGGAAGACGCCACCGGGCCGCAGCACCCGGTGACACTCGGACACGAACCGGCCCTGGTCCCAGAGATGTTCGATGACCTGGAAATTCGCCACCACGTCGACCGAGCCGTCGGCGAGCGGCAGCTCGGCCAGGTTGCCGTGCCGGACCTCCACCCGCGGATAGCGGGCCCGCACGTGGGCGACGGTGGCCTCGTCGTAGTCCAGTCCGATGACCCGGCGGGCCACACCGGCGATCAGGTCGGCGCCGTATCCCTCGCCGCAGCCGGCCTCCAGTACGTCGCGGCCGGCGCACCGGTCGGCCAGCCGCTGATAGACCACTTCGTGGCGGCGGAACCAGTAGTTCTCCTCGGCCAGCCCCGGAATCGTTCGCTCGCCGGTCAGGGGCAGGGCTTGGGCCGGATCCTGGGCCAGATCGCTATCCCCCGGGTCCTCCACGAATGTGCTCATTGGAAGGCAGGCTAACCCAGGCTAAAAGAGGTGGAAGGGTTTGGTGGCGAATCGACCAACAGTTCCCGCACGCCCGGGGTGTGCTAGGGCACCCCGGAATACGAACCTCGACCAGCTATGGTGTCTTTGCGAACCACCACAAGTTACCGAGCGGTAACATGGTGCTAGTTGCACAGAACGTGATATGGGCCGGTTACCGGCCTCATCGAGGAGGACGAACCAGAGTCATGACGAACATCGTGGTCCTGATCAAACAGGTCCCAGACACTTGGTCCGAGCGCAAGCTCACCGACGGCGACTTCACGCTCGACCGTGAGGCCGCCGACGCCGTGCTGGACGAGATCAACGAGCGTGCCGTCGAAGAGGCGTTGCTGATCAAGGAGCGCGAAGGCGGCGACAGCACCGTCACCGTGCTGACCGCCGGTCCCGAGCGTGCCAACGAGGCGATCCGCAAGGCCCTGTCCATGGGCGCCGACAAGGCCGTGCACCTCAAGGACGACGGCCTGCACGGTTCCGACGTCGTCCAGACCGCATGGGCGCTGGCCCGTGCGCTGGGCACCATCGAGGGCACCGAGCTGGTCATCGCCGGTAACGAGGCCACCGACGGGGTCGGCGGCGCGGTTCCGGCGGTGATCGCCGAGTACCTGGGCCTGCCCCAGCTCACCCACGTGCGCAAGCTGAGCGTCGAGGGCGGCAAGGTCACCGCCGAGCGTGAGACCGACGAGGGCGTGTTCACCCTCGAGGCGGCGCTGCCCGCCGTGGTCAGCGTCAACGAGAAGATCAACGAGCCCCGCTTCCCGTCCTTCAAGGGCATCATGGCCGCCAAGAAGAAGGAAGTCACCGTGCTCACGCTCGCCGAGATCGGCGTCGAGGCCGATGAGGTCGGCGTCGCCAACGCCGGGTCCAAGGTGCTGTCCTCGACCCCGAAGCCGCCGAAGACCGCCGGTGAGAAGGTCACCGACGAGGGTGACGGCGGCACCAAGATCGCCGAGTACCTGGTCGCCCAAAAACTCATCTAGACACCTACTTCCTCAAAGGACAAAGCGAGAACTCATGGCTGAAGTACTTGTGCTCGTTGAGCACGCCGATGGCGCGTTGAAGAAGGTCAGCGCCGAACTCATCACCGCCGCCCGGGTGCTGGGCGAGCCCTCCGCCGTCGTGGTGGGCAAGCCGGGCACCGCCGCGTCGCTCACCGACGGGCTCAAGGCCGCCGGTGCGGCCAAGATCTACGTCGCCGAATCCGACGACGCCGAGAACTACCTCATCACCCCCGTGGTCGACGTGCTCGCCGGCCTGGCCGAGTCGGCCACGCCCGCGGGCGTGGTGGTCGCCGCCAGCGCCGACGGCAAGGAGATCGCCGCCCGGCTGGCCGCCAGGATCGGTTCCGGTCTGCTGATCGACGCGATCGACGTCAAAGAGGGTGCGGTGGGCGTCCACAGCATCTTCGGTGGCGCGTTCACCGTCGAGTCGCAGGTCACCAGTGACACCCCGGTGATCACGGTGCGCCCGGGCTCGGTCGAGGCCAGCCCGGCCGACGGTGCGGGCGAGGTCGTCAACGTCGAGGTGCCGGCCCAGGCCGAGACCGCGACCAAGATCACCAAGCGCGAACCCGCGGTGGCCGGCGACCGTCCGGAGCTCACCGAGGCGACCGTGGTGATCGCCGGTGGTCGCGGTGTGGGCAGCGCGGAGAACTTCTCGGTGATCGAGGAGCTGGCCGATTCGCTCGGCGGCGCGGTCGGCGCCTCGCGCGCCGCGGTCGACTCCGGCTACTACCCGGGCCAGTTCCAGGTGGGCCAGACCGGTAAGACCGTGTCGCCGCAGCTCTACATCGCGCTGGGGATCTCCGGGGCGATCCAGCACCGGGCCGGTATGCAGACGTCGAAGACGATCATCGCGGTCAACAAGGACGAGGAGGCGCCGATCTTCGAGATCGCCGACCTCGGCATCGTCGGCGACCTGTTCAAGGTCGGCCCGCAGCTGACCGAGGCCGTCAAGGCCCGCAAGGGCTGATTTTCTCTGCGCGAGCAGACACAAAAGTGCCCCTTTTCACGTGAAAAGGGGCA
>NZ_JBSFPX010000060.1:0-35265 GCF_053588415.1 Mycobacterium sp. NPDC003449 | reverse complement strand
CGTCGGACCACCGATATCGGATACCCGACCGGCCGGTTCTGTGTCGATCAATTCGACCAGCCGGGCCGCGACATCGCGGGTATCGATCGGCTGGAACCGGACATCGCGCATCGCCCACAAAACGGGAGAGAAGCGCTGCAATGCGAAAATCTTTTCGATTAGCTCGTGGAACTGAGTGGCGCGCAGAATGGTGTGCCCGATACCTGACTCGGCCAGCGCCTGCTCGACCCGCAATTTGGTCCGGTAATAGGGCAGCGGGATGTCGTCGATCCCCACGATCGATATGTGGATGAGATGGCCGACACCGGCGCGGCGGGCCGCCGCGATGAGGTTCCGGGCCGCGGTGAGGTCCTTGTCGCGGGTCCCCTGGGTGGCGCAGTGCACGACGACGTCGACCCCGTCCAGAGCGGCGTCGAGGCTGTCGGGGTCCGCCAGGTCGCCGCGTTGCCAGTGCACGCCGGTGTACCCGACCCGGTCGCGCCGGCTCAGCGCCCGCACGTTGTGGCCGGCGGCCGTCGCTTCGGGCACGACGTGGTGGCCGAGCGTGCCGGACGCCCCGGTGACGAGCACAGTGCGTGGCATGGGGGTCACGCTACCGACGGGTCGCGTATACCGTCATCGAACGGGGCCCGCGAGGCGAGAATTTTGGTGCGTCGGGGTGATAGCCCGCAGCCATACGTTTGTGACATCGGTGGTGCCGGCTCCGAAGGCCGGGTCGGACGCTGAGCCGCGGGCATGTGCTCATCGATGTCTATTCAGCCACGCTCGTGCATCGTCGAGCCGGTCGAGAGGGAACGTGCGCAACGCGCCGCGCATCAGCACGGCGGCAGGCACTTTCACGCACCACTCCTCCCACTTCGGGGCACCCACCATCGCCACCTTCTCGAAATCGGTCCGGTGCCTGAGGTCGAAGAGCGTATTCGCCCACGCCGCAGACAGATCCCATCCGTCGAACGACTCGTGAGGGCGTCCAGCACGTCGGTGTGTGCGGTGGGGACCTCGATGCTGAAGATCGCACCGCGGCTGGTGTGGGTGAACTCGAAACCGAAGAACGAGCAGCATTCGACCTCACGCTGGGCCAGATCGCGCGCGGTGGCCTCGGCGCCGACGGCGAGTACGAGATCCAGCCGGGTGGCCGATACCCGGGTGGCGTCCAGAACCGACGTGGCGAACAGCCGGTCGAATTCGGCCGTCCGCAGCGGCTGCTCTGGGGTGGGAGTGAGCATGACTCGGGCACCCATTCCGTTGCGGTGCTGTCGTCCATACTTCGACGATAAACCCACCCCGATACGGGTTATGCGGCCTTGCCGGGAGACCTGGTCTTGCTCTTCTTGTCCTTCTTGTCTTTGGTGTCCGTCTTGAGGGCCTTCTCGACCTTGCCGACGGTGTCGTGGAGCTTGTCGCTCACTTTGTCCAGGGTCTGCTGCACCGACTTCTTCACCGGATCACCTGCGTCCGCGGCGTGCTTGCCTGGCTTCGCCTTGAATGATTCGGTGATCTTCTTCAGGCCACCTCTGGTGGTGTTCTCGGGCTTGGTCTCCGGCTCATCGGTGGTGGCCTTGAGTGTGCGGAGATTGTCGGTCGCCGAACGGATTCCGCTCAGCGACAGCGGCCCCGGCGACGGCGGGTTGCTCGGCTTGGCCGCATCCGGCGTCGGCTCGTCGACCTTGAACACGCCGTCGAGAGCGGTGGTCACCTGGTCATCGACCTGATCGAGCGCGCCGGTGACCGGCTTCAGGCCGGTCTCGACGGCGTCGAAGGCCGGATTCGCGGCGTCCTGGAAGGCTTGCAGCGCCCCGGACAGTGCCGTCGTCATCCCCTCGGTCAGCGGGTTCTTGAAAATCGGCGACAGATCGGCCCCCGGGATCGTCGGCGTCCACTTGTCCGGATCCAGCGCATTGTCCTGGATGCCGCCAATGAGCGCCTTGAACACCATCTTGTTGGCGGCCAACTGCTGGGTGGGGGTGAGCGGTGAGTCGTAGAGGTAGGCCTGCTCGCCGGCCATGTCGAAACCGCGATCAAGCGTGTCGGGATCGACATCCTGGTAGCCCATGTTGACCATCATCCGGAGGGCGTCCTCGAAGCTGTCCGAGATGGGCGTGGGGATGTGGTAGCCCGGCATGAGGTTGACCAACCGGGGGACCATCCGGAACGGTTCCAGCAGTGGGAGATTGCCCGAGTCGTAGGTGATGTAGGCGGCGGTGCCGGGGGAGGCCAGGAGCCCCGGCAGTATCGGGCCGAGTATCGCCAGGCCCTGGCCGCCGGTGGGGTCGAGCATGACCTTCACGCCGTCGAGGATTCCCGCGCCAAGCAACGGCAACACATGGTCGCCGATGTTGTTGTCCGCGCTGGGAAGTAGATAGGTGAGGAACACCGCGCCGGTGGCGGCATTGGCCCACGCCAACGGATTCAGTGTGGTCGGGGCGTCCGACAGGATGTTGTAGGCCCAGGTGGCGTCGAGGATCGAGGTATTGAGAACTTTGGTGATATCGCCGCCGTTGGCCTCTTCATTGGTGTAGCTGCCGGCTGGCGGGGTCGAAAGGTTCAGCCCGAGGAGATTTGTGACAGGCGTTGCGAGCGCGAACAATCCACCGCCGGGCCGGCTCGGATTGTTGAAGAAGATCAGCCACTGCCCGGTGACGCCCACACGCCAGTCGTCGCTGTCGGACTGCACCGCGTCGATCATGTCCCGGTAGGCGAGCGATGTGGTCAGCCCACCCAGACTCTCGGAGAAGATGACGGACCGGCGCTGATTGACGATGGGTGTGCCCTCGATGAGTTCCTTCACCAACGGGATATCTGCCAGCCCAAGCAGTTTCAAAATCCCGTCACCGGTGTAATCCAGGCCGTTGACCGCGTCGTACACGTCGCCGGGCAGCGGCCCCTTGATCCCGCCCTCCACCGGCAGGACCGCATCGAGCACCTGCAGCAGCCCGTTCACGGTGGTGGCCAGCTCGGTCCCACCCAGCATCCCGGCGGCGGCCTTGATGACGTTGTCCGGTGTCAGGCCCAGCAGCTGCGCCGCCCAGAACACCGGACCGACACCGTAGATCCCGACGATGTCGGGCAACTCGGGCAGCTGGGGCAGCTGGGGTGTGGCGGCGGTGAGTTCCACCTCGACCTGCACGCTGCGCTTGTGGGCCAGCAGCGCCTCCGGTGCCTGGGATGCGGTCCCGGCCGTGAGCGCGGCGGTGGTGGCCACGACGGCGGCCGCGACCGCGGCGGCCTTGGCGGTCTGGAGACGGACGGGGGTTGGCTGGGAGATCAAGCGAGCCGCCTTCGGGTGGTCTGGCCAACAGGGTTCGCACACCGTAGCAACAGTTTGTTTGCCGAGACACAGATTTGCCGAGAAATATTTCTAGCGCGTCAAAAAGCACCGGTGACGCTCGGCTGCCGTCTGCGGTGTGGTTGCCAAACCTCGGTGACCAGGAATTTTCGCGAACTCGATCGGTCCGTCCAGCTTGTCGGTGGTCGACTGTATGTTCGAATCATGACCACGGTCGGCAAGCGGATGGATCGGGAGACCCTGCTTGCCCTGTACCGGTCGTATGAGGAGATCTCGGCCGCCATCGCGGCGGCCCCGCATGATGCCCTGACTCTGAGCGACCTCCTGTGCCTCGCCGGCCGTCGGGAGCGTATGCAGCGCGCCCAGGGTGCGGTGGACAACGTGATCGTCGCCCGGATCGCGACCGAGGCCAACCCGACGGAGATGGGCGCCAACTCGATCCGTGAGGTGCTCTGGCGCAGCCTGCGGATCAGCCGGGACGACGCGAGCAAGCGGATCGGCGATGCGGAGGATGTGGGGCCGCGACGCGCGATGAACGGTGAACCGCTGCCGGCGAAGCTGCCGACCGCCGCGGCGGCGCAGGCCCGTGGCGACATTGGTACCGAGCACATTCGGATCATTCGCACGTTCTTCGCCGATCTGCCGAGTTGGGTCGACGCCGAGACTTGGAACACGGCCGAGGAGTCGTTGGGGTTGCGGGCGGCGGAATTGACACCCGACGAGCTGCGGCAGCTCACCAAGCGCATGTTGATGCTCATCGACCCGGACGGTGACGAACCCTCCGATGAGGAGCGGGCCAAGAAGCGCTTTCTGGAATTCAGCAAGCAGGATCGCTACGGGTTCGTAGAGGTCAGGGGACGGCTGGACGCCGAGACGGCCGCGATGGTCGAGACCATCCAAGCGAAGCAGGCGGCGCCGGGGATGTGCAACCCGGACGACGAAAAACCTTGTATCGACGAGGTTCCCGGTCAGGACGCCGTCGATCGCGATCGCCGCACGCAAGGACAGCGCAACCACGATGCGTTCAAGGCGGTCCTGCGGGCGATGCTGGCATCGGGGAAGTTGGGTCAGCACAACGGGTTGCCGTGCACCGTGGTGGTGACCACCACGCTCGACCAGATCGAATCGGGTGAGGGGTGGGCGGTCACCGGCGGCGGCAGCATGCTGCCGATGGCCGATGTGATCCGGCTGGCCAGCCACGCCTACCACTATCTGTGCGTCTACGAATCGCACACCGAGGTCCCGCTGTATCTGGGTCGCACCAAACGTCTTGCATCGCCGGGCCAGCGCATCGTCCTCATGGGTCGCGATCGCGGATGTACCCGCCCCGGATGCACGGCGCCCGCGTACTGGTGCGAGGTTCACCATCGCGATACGGACTGGATCCACGGCGGCCGCACCAATATCGACGAGCTGACGTTGGTATGCAAACCCGATCACCGGCTGCTGACCAACAAGGGATGGAAGACCCGGATACGCGATGACGGCCGGACCGAATGGATTCCGCCGCCGCAGCTCGACACCGGCCAGGCCCGGGTCAACGAATATCACCATCCGGAGCGTTTACTCGACGAACCGGATTGTGCCTAGCTGCCCTGGGTCATCGCACTGACCGGACAGGGTGTGACCGTGCGATCAAGATGCGGGAAAGCAGCATGGGGCTGCGTAAGCGCGAAGGCGGGTCGACCAGATTGTTCACCCGCAGGATCTGCTCGGCGACCCGGACATCGGTAGCGGCGGCCCGCAACGAGGCCTGCGTCAGCCACTTCCCTGGCCACCGGCGCACCCGCTTGCGCACCGTCGACCGGGTGGGTGCCCGGACACGGTCGATGCTCCGATTTCTCGCCCAGATTGGTCCGATGTGCCTGGCGGAAGCGGCGAAGAACGGCTGCCACAAGGTATCCCGATCCGACCGTAAGCAGTCACGCAGTGAGAGGGCCTGCTGGGCGGCCATCGTCATACCCTGCCCGTAGAGCGGGTTGAGACTGCACAGCGCATCGGCGATCACCAGAAAGCCGTCGGGAAACCGGTTCCTGTGGTCCGGGCCGCTCGGCAACAGGTCTCGTTCCACCACGCTGACCGACCGGTAGAACGGTGCGACGGCAGCCGCCGCAAGCAGCCCGGCCATACCGGCACCGACCACGACTGCATGATCGCGAACTGTGGTCAACGGTCACCTCCATGTGCGAGTGGAAACCACAATACTCCGAAAATAAGAAAACTAAGAATCAATTGAGAAAACTCTAAGATGGTCCGCGGCGGCAGAATCGAGAACATGACGGGTGCGGCAGGGCAGGTGGTGCTGCTGAACGGTGTTTCGAGTTCTGGTAAGTCGACGATCGCCCGGCGGTTGCTCGACGATTTCGACACACCGTGGTTTCATCTTGCCGTCGACATGTTCGGGGCGATGCGGGCCGAACGGCAGACCCACGAGCTGGACCCGGCCGCAACCAGCGACGTGCTGCGCCGCACCCGCGCCGGCTTTCACCGCGCGGTTGCCGGAATGGCGCAGGCGGGCAACAACATCGTGATGGACCACGTGCTGAGCGAATCGTGGCGGTTGCGAGATCTGCTGACTGTAATGGCCGGCATCGACGTCGTGTTCGTCGGGGTGCACTGCTCGGAGTCCGATCTGCGGGCGCGCGAATCCGCCAGGGGAGACCGGGCTGTCGGGTCCGCCGCCACCCAACTCGCTGTCGTCCACTCATACGGCGGCTACGACGTCGACGTGAACACCACTACGGACACCGGCGAAACGTGTTCGGAACACATACGGAACTACCTGCACCACCATCCGGCACCCGGCGTGAGGGCCTTCGACCGCATGCGCGCCGAGCAACTCTGACCTGCGGCGAGATCGTTTCCGGCGCAAAGACTTGCGGGTGAACGTGTAACGAAATCCGCTGTTCGGGACGTACGCACCGACCCGCGGCTATACACTCCCGTCAATACGGCCCCGTCTACGTGCAGGGAGGGGATCGGCGGTGCGATCCACACGGCGCTTGTTGGTTCTGGGATTGGCATTGACTTTCACGCCGATGGGGGTGCTGGCCACCGCGCCGACGGCGGCGGCCGACTGCACTTCGTCGGGCTACTCCAGCGTGTGCGCGCAGGGCGATGTCCGCGGCCCCGACGGTGTGCCGCGCGCCGCGACTCCGGTCGTCCCGTACCCCTGCGCATACGACTGGTACTGCAACACCGGCGTCGATCTCGATATCGGCTGGGACCGCCCGAACCGACCCGACGGCGGCGGTGGCATCGGACCGCGCCGGTGAACACCCGACCCCGGACTCGTCAACGACTCGACGAACTCGATGAAGGAGCCGCAATGTCTTCCCCACTACGTCCCGTCCGTCGAGTGGTCGGCGGTGTGATCGGCGCAGGCGCGGTGGCCGGTGCCATGCTGGCCGGCGCCTCCTCCGCAGTGGCCGATCCGGCGCCGGTTCCACCGCCGTGCACGGCCGCCGAGATGGCCCGGGTGATGTCCGGCGTCTCATTCGAGACGTCGAACTACCTGGCCACCCATCCGGATGTCAACGACTTCTTCACCGGACTCAAGGGGCAGCCCAAGGATCAGATCGGGGACAAGGTCCGCACCTACCTCGACGCCAATCCGACGGTGCGCGACGAGATTCAACGCATCCGGCAGCCCGCGGCCGACTTCCGCAGCCGCTGCGGCCTGCCCGAGATGCCGTCCTGATCGGTGGGCGAGATTGACGGGTACCGCCACGTATAGCGGTACCCGCCAACCTCTTCGGGGTCCCACCAACCGTGTCGGGATCAGGTGGTGGGTTCCGTCTGCGGGGTTCGTCGCTTTCGACACCAGGGTCGTCGATCGGCCAAATTCACTGCCCTGGTGTAGAAAACGGCGCACGAGAATCAGGTGGCGGGCTCCGCCTGCGGCGCCGCGGCAGGAACCAGGCCGAGCTGCTGCAGCATTCCGAGGGTGTCCCAGGTGGCCCAGCTTTCGTTGATCTTGCCGTCGACGATCCGGTCGGTGACGGTGATCATGATGCGGCAGTGCCGGCCGGTGGCGGGTTTGCCCATGATCTCGCCGGTGTTGTCGCCCTGCGCTTCGAGCAGTGTGCAGACGTAGTCACCCTCGGCGACCTGACTTCTGATGTCGAATCCCATGTTGGTGAAGGACTTTTGGTACATCGACATGAGGCTTCTCATGTGTTCGGGACCCCGCTGGCTCCCGAACGGGTCCTGGGTGTCGTGATACGCCGCGCCGGGTGCGACGATGTCGTCGAGCTCAGACAGGTCGTCGGAGGCGAATAATTCCCAAATACGACGGGAAATCGCTTTGTTCTGGTCATTGGCCATGATTCAGACCCTTCTGGGAGACGGCACGGCAGAGAACGTCCGCACCAGAACCGTAAAGCCGCGGCCCGGGGATACCAAGGGCCGGCCGCGCTTTGTGTGCTGCGTCAACGACTTTCGTCCCAGCACATGCCGCTGACCTGCCGCGACCGGTCCGTCTCGTACCCAAAGATTTAACTGCGGCCCGCCACCGACTTCCACAGGCGGCGGGCCGCGGTCCGGTCGCCGTCGCAGGCCTTGGTCAGCAGCAGGCGCCCGGTGTTGGCGATGTGGGTGCGCATCGCCGATTCGGCGGCGCGTGGGGCGCGTTGTGCGACGGCGGCGATGATGGGGTCGTGCTCGGCGGCGATATCGGCGAGGGTGCGGGTGCCGTCCGCGGCGGTTGAGGCCCCGAGCAACCGGGTGGTTTCGCGCAGCCCCTTCACGATCTGGCGCGCACGGGCGTTGCCGGACACGGCGAGCAGGGCGTCATGCAGCTCCACGTCGTGGCGGGAGAACGCATGCTCATCGGATCTGCGTGCGGCATCGGCCATCTGGTCGCGCGCGGTCCGCAGCGCACGGTCGAGCTCGTCATCGGCCAGCCGGGCCGCGCGGCGTGCGGAGGGGCATTCGAGGTCGATGCGGACGGCGAAGATCTCGGCGATCTCGCGGGGGCTCGGCACGAGCACGCGGAAGCCCTGGCGGTTCTCGAATCCGATCAGGCCGATCTCTTCGAGCCGCAGCAGCGCATCGCGTACCGGGGTGCGGGAGATGCCCAATGTCTCGGAAATCTGATAGGCCGAATACAGCACCCCCGGCGTCATCCGGCCCGCGTCGATCGCGGCCCGGATCGCGGTGATGGCGTGCTCCATCCGGCGCCCGCCCGATGGTGGGGGCGCCGGCTCCTCGGACATGGTGGCGGCCACCGGGTGACCTTATCAGGATCCGCCGGTACGTAGCATGCTAGGAAGATGTAGCATGCTACGAATGGAATCGGCCGAACTGCTCGCGGCGGCACTGCGGCGCCGGGGAGTGAGAGACGTCCTGGCGGACGGCACCTCTCGCGCCCTGTACTCATCGGATGCGTCGCTGTACCGGGTGTGGCCGACGCTCGTCGTGCGTCCATACGATGTGGGCGAGGTGTCGGAGGTCCTGGACTTCTGTCGCGCCGAGGGGCTCGCGCTGACCTCGCGCGGCGCCGGCACCTCGGTGGCGGGCAATGCGATCGGGCCGGGTGTGGTGCTCGACTTCAGCCGGCACCTGAACAACGTGCTCGCGGTCGACGATCAGGCGGGAACCGCGACGGTACAACCCGGCGTGATCCAAGCCGACCTGCAGCGGGCCGCCGCGCCGGCGGGCCTGCGATTCGGCCCGGACCCGTCCACCTCCACCCGCTGCACGATCGGCGGCATGATCGGGAACAACGCCTGCGGTTCGCGAACGCTTGGATACGGCCGCACCTCGGACAATGTGCTCGGACTGCGGGGGATCGGCGGTAACGGCGACGCCCTGAACCTCGGCGTCCACACCGGGGCCGAGTCGCCGACCGAGGTGGCGCTGCGCACTCTCGTCGGTGCCGAATTGGCCACCATCCGCACCGAATTGGGCCGTTTCGGGCGACAGGTGTCCGGTTATGCGCTCGAACATCTGCTGCCCGAGCACGGGTTCGACGTGACCCGGATGCTGGTCGGGTCCGAAGGGACGCTTGCGGTGATCACCGAAGCCACCGTGCGCCTGGTGCGCGACCCGTCGCATGCGGTGTTGGTGGCCCTCGGCTTCGACGACATCGCGTCCGCGGGCGACGCCGCCCCACGGGTGCTGTCCGCGCGGCCCACCGCATGCGAAGGGATCGACTCCCGCATCGTCGACGTCGTCCGGGACCGCCGCGGACCGCACGCCGTGCCGGATCTCCCGGCGGGCCGGGCCTGGCTGTTCGTCGAGGTCGCCGGTGAATCGGCGGCGGACGTCGCGTCCCGGGCCCGGCAGGTCGCGGACGGCTGTGGGGCGGTGGACGCCCGGGTAGTGACCGACCCCGCCGAGAAGGCCGCGCTGTGGCGGATCCGCGCCGACGGCGCCGGACTATCGGGCCGGAGCCCGGCGGGTCTGCCGGCCCACGCGGGATGGGAGGACGCGGCCGTCCCGCCCGACCGGCTCGGCGACTACCTGCGGGATTTCGAGCGGCTCATGGACGACTTCGAGGTCAGCGGCCTGCCGTACGGGCATTTCGGCGACGGCTGCATGCACATCCGGATCGACCTTCCGCTCGACCGGCCGGGCGGCACCGCGGTGTTCCGCGAATTCCTGCACGCGGCAGCGAGACTGGTAGCCGGATATGGTGGATCGCTGTCCGGTGAGCACGGTGACGGCCGGGCTCGCAGCGAACTGTTGCCCCTGATGTACTCGCCTGCGGCGATGCGGGCGTTCGGCGCCGTCAAACATGCCTTCGACCCGGGCAGCATCCTGAATCCCGGCGTGATCGTCGAACCGCGCCGGCTCGATGCCGATCTGAGAGTGCCTGCCGCCCAGGTTATTAGCAGCAATCTGGCCTTCGGGTATCGCGAGGACGGCGGAGACTTCACCCAGGCCGTGCACCGCTGCACCGGCGTCGGCAAATGCCGGGCCGACAATCTCGGATCGGGTGATGTGATGTGCCCGTCCTACCTGGCCACCCGCGAGGAAAAGGACTCCACCCGCGGACGGGCCCGGGTGCTGCAGGAGATGCTCAACGGCACAGCCGTCACCGGCGGCTGGCGCGCCCCCGAGGTTCATGCGGCACTCGACCTGTGCCTGTCCTGTAAGGGCTGCACCTCCGACTGCCCGACCGGCGTGGACATGCCTGCCTTCAAATCCGAAGTGCTGCACCAGGCCTACCACCGCCGGCTCCGACCGGCGTCGCACTACTCGCTGGGTTGGCTGCCCCGGTGGGCGAGAGTGGCGAGCCGGGTTCCGCGCCTGGCCAACCGCGCGGCGACGCTGCCCGCGGTGGGGAAGCTGGCGTTGGCGGCCGCAGGGGTGGACGGTCGACGGACCATTCCGCGCTTCGCCGACCGGACCTTCCGGTCCTGGTTCAACGAAACCCGCGGTGACGCAACCGGTTCAGGATCGCCGGTGCTGCTCTTCGTGGATTCCTTCACCAACTACTTCACCCCCGAGGTGGGAATCGCCACCGTGCGTGTGCTCGAGGCGGCCGGTTATCGCGTGCGGGTGACCGACAAGCAGGTGTGCTGCGGCCTGACCTGGATATCGACCGGGCAGCTCGACGCGGCCAAGCGGATTCTCGGGCGCACCGTCGGAGCCCTTGCCGCGGCGGTCGAGGGCAGCGAGGTCCCGATCGTCGGCGTGGAACCGTCGTGCACCGCGGTGCTGCGGTCGGATGCGGTCGACCTGCTCGGTGACGCGGCCGTACCGGTGGCACGCAACGTTCACACTCTCGCCGAACTGCTGACGAAAGCCGGATGGCAGCCGCCGGAGCTGCACGGCAGGCGGGTGGTGGCCCAGCCTCATTGCCACCACCATGCGGTGATGAGCTGGGATGCCGACCAGGCCTTGCTGACCAAGGCGGGTGCCCGGGTCCAGCGCCTCGGCGGCTGTTGCGGCCTGGCCGGCAACTTCGGTGTGGAGAAGGGCCACTACGAGGTGTCGGTCGCGGTGGCCGAGCAGCAACTGCTGCCGGCCGTCCGCGCCGCCGACGAGGACAGTGTCGTTCTCGCCGACGGCTATTCGTGCCGGACCCAGCTCGCGGACCTGTCGACGCGGCGGGGCCTGCACCTCTCGGAGCTGCTCGCCGCGGCGATCCCTTACCGGTAGCCCCGCTTCAGCAGATGCCGCGCTCCGGCGGTCATCGCCGCGGGCCCCGCGACGGTGAAGCCGAACGCATTGGCCAGCCGGTCGGTGATGTCGAAGGCCAGAGCCACCGCCAGCGCATCCTCGATCTGCTGCCGGGTTACGCCCGCGGCCAGCACCGCGCGGACATCGTCGGGCTCGATGCGGTGCTCGCGGGCGAGCTTGCCGAGCAGGCCCAGCATCGCCCGCAGCGGCTCGCCGATCGGCGCGGAGTCCAGATCATCCAGTGTCGCAGTGACTTTCGCTTCATCGCCATACCACAGGCCCGACGTGGCGGTGTGCGCCGCGACGCAGAACGGGCATGCGTTGGCCTTCGACACATACGCCGCCATCAACTCGCGGTCGCCGACCGACCACGTCGACGGGCCGCGCATCGCCTGCTGGGTGAGCTCACCGGCCGCCGCGCCATAGAACTCGGGTCGGTACATCACCAGCTTGACGGCGTCGACCACCGGCTGCCGCGACACCACCCGGATGAGCGTCAGGATGGCCTTTCTGCCGAGGGTGTGACCGTGATCGAGGACCGGGAGCCGCATCGTCAGGCCTCCTTCACGGTGGCCAGCGCGGCGGTGTACTGCCGGCCGGCCTGGCCCACGGCCGCGCACACCACGATCTCAAACACCTCGTCCTCGGTGAGTCCGGCCGCCCGCGCCTCGGCGATATCGGCGTCGGTCACCTGATCGGACCGGTGCGCCACCTTCTCGACCAACGTGCGCAGCGGCTCGTCGAGGCCGGCGTTGTCATACGCGGCCCGGCGAAGCGGCACCGGTGCCTTCCCCGCGCCGTCGCGCACCCTGGCGGTGAGATTTTCGAACAGTCGGGTGATAGCGGACATGTCAGCTCCAATCGATTCGTTGTCGCAGCAGGGCCTGTTCGGCCGGGTTGGCGGTCAGCTCGAGGGCACGCCGGTCCGCGGCCCGGGCCGGCTCGGGCCTGCCGAGTTCACGGAACAGGTCGGCGCGGGTCGCGTGGTAGAGGTGGTAGCGATCCAGGGCCTCGGCGAGGCCGTCGAGTTGGTCCATCGCGGCCCCCGGTCCCGCGGTGTAGCGCAGCGCGATCGCCCGGTGCAGGCGGGTGACCGGGGACGGCTCCAGATACAGCAGCATGTCGTAGAGCACCACGATCTGCTCCCAGTCGGTGGCGGGCCAGGACGTGGCCTCGGCGTGACACGCGACGATCGCGGCCTGCAACTGATACGGGCCGGGGCGGCGCTGCCCGGCGGCCCTGGCCAGCAGCCGTGTCGCCTCCCCGATCGCCTCGCGATCCCAGCGGGACCGGTCCTGCTCGGCCAGCAGCACCAGGTTCCCGTCACCGTCGAAACGGGCCGCCGCGCGGGCCCGGTGCAACCGGATCAACGCCAGCAGCCCCGCCACCTCGGGTTCGGTCGGCATCAGACCGTGCAGCAGGGAGGCCAGCCATTCGGCGTCCTCGACCAGATCGTGCGACTGGGCCCGCTCGGCGGTCGCCAGGTATCCCTCGTTGAGCAGCAGGTAGATCACCGCCAGCACCTCGGTCAGGCGGGCACCCAGCTCATCGTCGGCGGGGATGCGGTACGGGATCGCGGCGTCGGTGATCTTGCGTTTGGCCCGGCTGATCCGGCGCGCGATCGTCGACTCCTGGACCAGGAACCCGCGGGCGATCTGGGCGGTGGTCAGACCGCACACCACCCGCAGGGTCAGCGCGATCTGCGCCTCGCGGGTCAGGGCCGGATGGCAGCAGGTGAAGATCAGCCGCAGCCGCTCGTCGGGTTCGGGCTGCTCCGGCCACCTGAGCTGAGCCAGCTTGGCGGCGTAATTGTGTTCGCGGCGCACCGCATCCAGGCCGCGGCGCCGGGCGACGGTGAACAGCCACGCGTCCGGACGCTGCGGAATGCCCTCCCGCGGCCAGTGCCGCAGGGCGGCCAGCACGGCGTCCTGGACCAGATCCTCGGCGGCGAAGAAATCGCCGGTCAGGTGGATCAGCGACGCCGCCAGCCGGCCCGCGTGTTCGCGTACGACGCGGGACAGCTCGGTGTGCGACGCATCCGTCACGAGCACTTCATGACAGCAGTGGGCGGATCTCGACGACCGGACAGGCCGGCCAGGTCTTGACCATCGCCAGTGCCTCGTCCAGGTCGGCGACCTCGATCTCGGCGTAGCCGCTGATGACTTCCTTGCCCTCCACGAAGGGCCCGTCCAGCACGACCGGCTCACCCCGGTCGAGCCGCACCGTCGTCGCCGTCTCCGGTGACCGCAGCCTGCCCCTGGCCAGGAACTTGTCCGCGTGCGTGGCGAACCACTCGTCGACCCGCTGGTAGGCCCGGTCCCGCTCGGCCTGATCCAGGCCCGCGATCTCGTTGACGTACTGCTCGGTCTCGACGAACAACAACACGTACTTCACGGCGTACCGCCTCCTCGTCCTCTACGTCCTCTCTACAAGAAAGACGATCCGGGGTAGGCGGAATCGGACACGGCCGTCATTCCGTTCGCAATGAGATTTCTGCATTCGGGGTCGCCGGACCGTGCTTACTATGGATTTGCTGGCGATTTCATCGAGGGGGTCGATGTGTCCGAGTCAGAGGCGCAAGGTGCGTCGTTCAGTAGTCAGTTTGACGAGTTGTTGGCCGAAGGGGTCGCGCCGTTCCTCGCGACCCACACGTTTGCCCAGGCCGAAAGCGTCTTCCGCAGGGAGCGCGGCCCGCTCTACGACGTGATCGGTTTTCAGAGCAACCGGTGGAACGGCCTGACGCCGTGGTACGGATTCTTCGTCAATATCGGCGTCGGGTCCGCCGACGTCGACGCGGTCTGCGCGCGCCCGACGCCGCTGCTGAGCCGGCGGTGGGAGCGGGTGGCCGAGAGCCTGCCGTACGAACTGGCCTTCGACGAGACCACGGATATGGCGGCGTTCGCGGACTGGCTGTGCGAAGGGCTCGAACAGGTGCTCGCCGTGATCGAAAAGATGGCCACCACCGACGAATTGGTGCGGTGGGCGATCGCCAGCAACAAGCTCGCCGCCATGGAGCAGACCTGTGCCTACCTCGCGGCCACCGACGATATCGACTCGCTCACGCAGTACATCACGGCGCTTCGCGACGAGTTCGGCCATCAGTCCCGCTGGGCGATCTTCAACGGTCAGCTCGTTGCGGCCACCGGCGCCTGGGGTGACACCCTGATCCTGCGGGGTGTGCTGGAACCGGTCGATCCGGTTTAACCCCAATACCGTTCAGGGACAGTAGCCTTGCACCAACGGCTGCGGTACGGGCGAGATAACGCCGGACAGGTACTGGACACCGAGTCGCGCGACGGTGCCGAAATCGTACCGCTGTGGAAACAGCACCGAGTAGGCCGAGATGCCATCGATGAACGCCATGAGGGCCTTGGCGATCGACTCGTCCGTGCCGCTTCCGATCAGCACACCATCGTGGCGGCATTCGGCGATGAGCGGTACCCACCACTGCGCCAGTTCGGTCTCGAAGGCGTTGGTTCTGGCCGCCAGCAGATCGCCCGTGGTGACGGCCTGCCCCCAGAAGTTCAGCTCGACTTCCGCTTCGACGAGACGTTCGGTGTCAAGTGGCAGCATCCAATCGAGGATTGTTCTCAATCGCGCTGCGGCGGGCGCGGCTTCGAAGTCCTGCAAAAGGTCGTCGACCTGTTGCTTGAGCCGGGAGAAGGTCAGCTGGTGTGCGGCGAACAGCACGTCGGACTTGTTGCTGAAGTAGTGCGCCACGATGCCGTGGGAGTACCCTGCCTCTGCGGCGATCAAGCCGACTGTGGTGTTGTGCAGTCCGACGCGACAGATGACGCGCCACGTTGCGCCGACGAGTTCGGTGCGGCGCTTCTCGTGATCAACGATCTTGGGCACGGTGCCTGCCGCGGTTGACGTCACGGTGGCCGACGAGTCCGTTCACCCGGTCATGATAGTCAGCCGACCGCCACGACATGGCCCCGAAACGAGGCTGTTTTATTTTGGACATCCATAAAATATAGTGGGCGATCACCACCACGACTTCAGGGAGTAGACCGCACATGCTGACGACGCCGCCCGGAGAGACCACGACCCGAAAGCGGGGCCTCCTGGGAGGAATGTCCTCGAACTTCCGGATCAACCCGTTCACGGGTCGACGTCTGTTGGTCCATCGGGCCGAGGGTTGCCGGGTCCAGACCGACGAGGGTGAATTGCTCGACATGTTCATGGCGCACGGCAGCAACGTGGTAGGCCACGGCAGGCCCGAAGTGGTCAACGCCGTCAAAGAATGTCTCGATACCGGCGTGATCGCCGGGTACGAGACCGGCCTGGGCGAGGAGGTTGCCGGCATCCTCGCAGACCTGGTCCCGTCGGCCGAGTCCGTGCGTTTCGTCGCCTCTGGTAGCGAGGCCGCCCACTCGATGATCCGCATCGCACGCGCATATACCCAGCGCGACATCATCATTCGGATCGACGGTCACTTTCATGGCGGCAGCGACTACGCGATGTACAACCAACTGGCTCCCGCAGTCGATGTCGACAACCCCGGCGGCCGGATGTCTCAACCGATCATCCGCACCGGCGGTGTGCCGGCCGTGGTCGCGGACTCGCTCGCCTTCGTGCCATGGCATGACATCGACGCGCTGCACGCGGCCTTCACCACGTACCGCGACCGGGTGGCAGGCGTACTGCTGACCCCGATCGACTACAACAACGGCTGCATCGTCGCAGACGTCGACTACCTGCGGAAAGTCCGCGAAGTCACGACCGCGCACGGGGCGGTGCTGATGTTCGACGAGGTGTTGTCGGGTTTCAAGACGGGAACCGACTGCGCGCAGGGCTTCCTGGGCGTCGTTCCGGACCTCACGGCCCTGTCGAAGGCGCTCAGCAGCTCGATGCCACTTTCAGCGATCGTCGGCAGCTACGACATCATGTCGACCGTCGCCAAGCCGGGCCTGGCGGGCACCGTACAGGGCGGCACCTTCGCGGGCAACATACCTGGCTTGGCCGCGGCCAAGGCGACCCTCGGGATCGTCAGCCGACCCGACTTCTATCCCAGCCTGCTTGGCCGCGCGGCGACGTTCTACCGCGGGTTGACCGACATGTTCACCCGCGTCGGTCTGCCCGCCGTCGTGCAACACGCCGGATGCGGATTCGGAATCTATGTCGGCGCAACCGAACCCGTGGTCACCTACGCTCAGGTTCGGGAGTTCGACTCCGACCTGCGCACGCAGTTCTTCACCGCATGTATTGAGAACGGTGTGTACTACCACACCGATTTCACGATCTCCGATGCGCACACCGACGAGGATCTGCGTGAGGTCCTGTCCCGCATGGAGCAGGCCGCCAACACGGTCGGCTGATCCGCAACAGCTCGGCACTCAACAGCGAAGGACCAACGATGGAATCACCGAACATTATGCAGAAGGCGGTATCTCGGCGGTCCTTTGGCCGTGGTGCACTCGGGCTGGGGCTCGGTCTGACCGGACTGCCCGCCATCTTGAGCGCGTGTGGCAACGGGGGTTCCGGGGCGGGCCAGCTGAACGTCCTGGCGGCCGCGGCGCCCGATCCCGCGCCCGTAGGGGTGGCGAGTTTCGGCTCCGCGGCCGAAGATGGCTTCGCGAAGTGGCAGAGCGATCACCAGATCGAGGTGGCCTATGAGGCGCTGCCGTGGCCGCAGTTGCACGACCGAATCGCCACGACGGTCGCCTCGGGCGCGGCCGGCCCCGACGTCATCTACATGAGCGGCTGGGTCCCCGAGTTCGCGGATCACCTGGTGGATCTCGCCGGTCTGATGCCGGCGGACCTCATCTCGGACGTGCCGAAATCGGCCATCGAGACCACCACGTGGCAGGGCCAGAACAAGGGCATGATCTTCACCAACTCGGTGCTCAGCCTCTACTACAACACCGAGCACTTCGAGAAGGCCGGTCTCAAGGATGCGCCCGCGAACTGGCAGCAGTTCAAGGAGTACGTCGGTGCGCTGAACAACGATGACCATTACGGGTTCGTGCTGAATTTCGGCGACCCTGTCGGCGTCGGCGGCACGGCGTCGTACTGGATGGTGTTCCTGCAGCAGGCGGGCGGGACGATGTACGCGCCAGACGGGGCGCCCGCATTCAACACTCCCGAAGGCGTGGACGCGCTGCAGTTCATGCTCGATCTGCAGAAGGCCGGCGGCGATCCGGCATCGATCTCCTACGTCGGTATCAACGACGCCGCCGGTGTCTTCCTGTCCGGTAAGGCCTCGATGATGTTCAACTGGCCGCTAACCTACGCGCAGGCCCAGAAATCCGATCAGTCGTCGATCGTGGGCAAGGTCGGCGCGGCAGTCCTGCCCGCGGGCCCGGCCGGTACCGCCTCCCTCGATGGTGCCGACTCCTGGAGCGTGGCGGACACGGCCGAGAATCATGAGCTGGCCGCCCAACTCATCCAGTTCTACCTGAGTCCGGAACAGCAGAAGGCCCAAGTGCTCGACACTGGCTGGCTGCCGATCCTGAACTCGGTGCTGGCTGACCCCGAAGTGCAGAAAGCCGCCCCGAACGCCCAGGTGATCCTCGACCAGCGCAAGTCCCCCTGCAACAGCTTCTTGACCCCCGACTACACCCAGATCACCCAGGCCATCGGGTCCGAGATCCAGGCCGCACTGCAGGGCAACAAGACCGCTGCGCAGGCGATCAAAGACTCCGACCAGGCAGTTCGCGCAATCGTGTCCGCCCGATCCTGACGCATGACCGCGCTCATCCGGTCCGAACATCACAGGCCGCTGCCAACCGAGTCCGGTAAGCGGCGCGGATTCGCCCAGCGCCGACGCCGCGCGGGCTGGTTCTATCTGTCACCCGCGCTCGTCGTGCTCGTCGCACTGCTCGGATTCCCCATCCTGCAGTCATTCCTGCTGTCCTTCCAGTCGGTACGGGCGGCTGATGGACTGTTCGGCGGGACCTGGACAGGACTGGCCAACTATCACAAGCTGCTCAGCGATCCCAGCGTAGTCAAGGCCACCATCAACACGGTGTACTTCACGGTCGTCGAAGTAATTGCTGTGGTGGTGATCTCGCTGCTGTTCGCTCAGCTGTTGAACCATCGGAGAGTCAGTTCATCGTTCTTCACCGTAATCCTGCTCATTCCCTGGGCCATCGCGCCGGTGGCCAACGCGACCATCTGGAAGTGGATCTACAACGGCAACTACGGCATTCTCAACCAGGCTCTGATGTGGCTGGGTGTCATCGATAAACCGGTCGTGTGGTTGGCCAACCCGAACACCGCGCTCAACATGATGCTGCTGGCGGATGTCTGGAAGTCGATCCCGTTCATCACGCTGCTACTGCTGGCTGGTCTGCGTGGCATTCCCCGGGTGCTCTACCAGGCTGCCAAGATCGACGGTGCATCACGTCCGCAGACGTTCTGGTCGATCACCCTGCCGCAGATCCGCTCCGTTCTGTTGATCTGCGTTGTTCTGCAATCTATCTGGGCCGTCAAGGTGTTCGACCTGATTTACGTGCTGACCAAAGGTGGACCGGCCGACGGCACCGTCACGCTGAACTTCCTTGCCTACCGGTCGGCATTCAACTTCGGTGACCTGGGCTACGGGTCGGCGTTGGCCAACCTTCTGTTCATCATCATGTTCGCGGCCGCGTTGCTCTACGTGCGACTGCTCGGCACACAGCGGCGCCGCCCCCGCGTCGCCGGGAGTGAGGAGGAGACGACCACGTGAGTCGCATCCGGTCCCGTGCGCTGCTGTGGCTGGCGCTGACGCTCTTCATGGTGTGGACGCTGGCGCCGATCATCTGGGCCATCGTGTCCAGCTTGTACCCGACCGCTTCGCTCACCAGTACCCCGATGGACCTGTCACTCGACCGGATCACGTTCAAGAACTTCGCGGCATCATTCACTTCCCGGGGTCCAAACCTGCTGGAGGCCATGCGTAATTCGCTGCTGATCGCCGTCATTGCGAGCTGCCTCGGTGTCATCATCGGCGCCCCGGCCGGCTACGCCCTGGCCAACCTCGGGATTCGGCACGGCGGCGCTATTCTGATGGCGGTCCTCGCCAGCCAGATGTTTCCCGCCATCGTGCTGGTGATACCGCTGTTTGTGGTGCTAGCCGGCTTGGGGCTGGTCGGCACGTACATCGCACTGATTATCGCGCACCTGACGTTCGTCGTGCCAATCGTCATCTGGGTCACCAAGGGGTTCTTCGAGGCGATCCCACCGCAACTGGAGAAGTCCGCCGCGATCGACGGCGCGAACATGTGGAACACATTCCGGCTCATCGTTCTTCCGCTGGCGGCACCGTCGATGTTCGCGGTCGGGGTGTTCGCGTTCATCGAGTCGTGGAATGAGTTCTTCTTCGCGGTCATTCTGTCGAGTTCGCGCACCAAGACAGTGCCCTTGACCATCGCCGAGTTCAGTGGACAGTTCCAGACGCTCTACGGCGAGATGATCGCCGCCTCGGTCATCTCAAGTATCCCCGTGGTGCTGCTTGCCATCGTCTTCCGTCGGTACCTCGTGGAAGGCTTCGTTGAAGGATCGGTGAAGGGTTAATGACAGGAATTCAACTCGTTGACCTGGTCAAGCAGTACGGCTCCGTGACAGCGTGCAGCGGCGTCAGTCTCGACATCCATGAGGGCGAATTCCTCACCCTGCTGGGACCCTCGGGTTGTGGTAAGAGCACGCTGCTCAACATGATCGCGGGTCTGGAGGACATCACGTCCGGCCAGATCCTGATGGATGGTCGCCTGGTCAACGAGATGACGCCGTCCGAACGTGACGTCGCCATGGTGTTTCAGTCCTACGGCCTCTACCCGCACATGACCGTGGCGCAGAACATCGGGTTCTCACTGCGAATGAAGAAACGTCCCAAGAGGGAAATCGCCGAGCGCGTCAGGGAGGTGGCGGCATCGCTCGAACTGACCAAGTTGCTGGACCGTCTGCCGCGCGAGCTATCCGGCGGGCAGCAACAGCGGGTGGCCTTGGGGCGCGCGGTGGTTCGCGAACCGCGAGTCTTCCTGTTTGACGAGCCGTTCTCCAATCTCGACGCCGCGTTGCGGGTGCGGATGCGAGGTGAAGTCAAGATCCTGCACGAACGCCTGGGTGTCACCTCCATCTTCGTCACGCACGATCAGGAAGAAGCGCTGTCGATGTCCGACCGCATCGTCGTGCTCAGCAACGGTCACATTGAGCAGGTCGGCACGCCGCTGGAGGTCTACAGTCGGCCCGGGTCGCGCTACGTCGCATCATTTGTCGGCAGCCCGCAAATGTCGTTTCTGACCGGAACCGTCGAATCCGACTGCGATAACGTGGGCTTTCGCTGCGGCACGGCGGTGTTCGATGTCGACGGGGTCGGTGCTGCCGAGTTGTGTGGGCGCACCGTCGACCTTGGCGTGCGCGCCGAACATGTACAGGTCAACCGCGGTGCCGGGGTGTCGGCCACGGTGTCGGTGTGCCAACCGCAGGGGCCTGTCACCGATCTCACCGTCGCGTGGGACGGCGGTACTCTGGTTGCCCGGGTCCCAGGCTTCGCTGCGTACGAGACCGGCGCGCAGGTCACCGTGAGCATCGACCCAACCGGCAGACACTGGTTCGACCGCGAGACCGGCGGGCGCATTGAGGTCACCCAGAACGCATCCGCGTAGGGCGCGCAAAACGCTTCTAGACCACCCAGTTCGGCGGGCGCTTCTGCAGGAACGCCAGCATGCCTTCGCGGGCCTCGTCGGAGACGAAGAGTTCCGCCGACCGCCGGGTGAGGTCGTCGGCCAGCTCGTCGAAGGACCGCAGGGTCGCCGCGGTGGTCAGGGCCTTCGACGCCGCCAGCCCCTGCGGTGACCCCTTGGCGATCTCGGTAGTCAACCTCGCGACGGTCGCCTCAACGTCTTGGGATGTCAGCGTCACCAACCCGATCGCGGCCGCCTCGACGGCGCCGAACTTCTCCCCGGTGACGAAGTAGCGGCCGGCCGAGCGTGCCGTCATCTTCGGCAGCAGGGTCAGCGAAATGATCGACGGGGCAACACCGATCCGCGCCTCGGTCAGCGCGAACGTACTGTTGGCGCCGGCCACCACCAGATCGCAGGCCCCGACCAGGCCCAGCCCACCGGCCCGGACATGCCCGTCGATCGCGCCGATCACCGGGAGTGGCAACTCCAGGATGGCCCGCAACAGGGTGGTCATCTCCCGGGCCCGGTCCACCGCGACATCCCCGGGATCCTTCCCGGCCGCTTCACTCAGATCCGCACCGGCACAGAACGTTCCGCCGGTATGGCCGAGTATCACCACCCGCACCCGGGGATCGGCGGCCGCGTCGGCCAGAGCCCGATGCAGCTGGGTGACCAGCTCCGCCGACAGCGCGTTGCGGTTGTGCGGCGAGTCCAGCGTCAGCCGGGCGACGGGCCCGTCGACGTCGTACTGAACCAGCATCAGTAGGACCGGGGCAGGCCGAGTGAGGTCTGCGCGACGAAGTTCAGGATCATCTCCCGGCTCACCGGGGCGATGCGGGCCAGTTTGGCCGAGGTCACCGCCGCGGCGATCCCGTACTCCTTGGTCAGCCCGTTGCCGCCGAGGGACTGCACGGCCTGATCCACCGCCCGCACCGACGCCTCACCCGCGGCGTACTTGGCCATGTTGGCGGCCTCGGCCGCACCCACGTCGTCGCCGCCGTCGTACAGCATCGCGGCCTTCTGCATCATCAGCTTGGCCAGCTCGATCTCGATGTGGTTCTGCGCCAACGGATGTGACAGACCCTGATGCGAACCGATGGGTGTTTTCCACACCTGGCGGGTCTTGACGTACTCGACGGCCTTGTCGATCGCGAACCGGCCCATGCCGACCGCGCTGGCCGCGCCCATGATCCGCTCCGGATTCAGCCCGGCGAACAGCTGCGCGATCGCGGCGTCCTCCGAACCCACCAACGCATCGGCCGGAACCCGCACCTCGTCGAGGAACACCTGGAACTGGCTCTCCGGACTGACCAACTCCATCTCGATCTTGGTCCAGTTCAGCCCCGGGGTGTCGGTGGGGATGACGAACAGCGCGGGCTTGAGGTTGCCGGTCTTATGATCCTCCGTCCGGCCCACCACCAGCACCGCCTGGGCCTGGTCCACACCCGAGATGAACACCTTCTGGCCCTTGAGGATCCAGTCGCCGCCGTCCCTGCGGGCCGTGGTGGTGATGCGGTGGCTGTTGGAGCCGGCGTCGGGTTCGGTGATGGCGAACGCCATGGTGATCGACCCGTCGGCGATGCCGGGGATCCAGCGCTTCTTCTGCTCGTCGGTGCCGAACTTCGAGATGATCGTCCCGTTGATGGCGGGGGAGACCACCATCATCAGCAGCGCCGAGCCGGCCGCCGCCATCTCCTCCATCACCAGGCTCAGCTCGTACATGCCCGCGCCACCGCCGCCGTACTCCTCGGGCAGGTTCACCCCGATGAAACCGAGTTTGCCTGCCTCATCCCATAATTCGGTGGTGTGCTGCCCGGTGCGGGCCTTCTCCAGGTAGTAGTCCTGGCCGTAGTTGGCGGCCATCGCGGCCACCGCCTGTCGCAGTGCCTGCTGCTCCTCGGTCTCGACGAAGCTCATGACTGTTCTCCTTCTTGAGATTCCACTCGGGCGAGTACGGTGCCGACCTCGACCTGCTGGCCCGCGGCGACATTGAGTTCGGCCAACACCCCGTCCTCGGGTGCGGCGACGGTGTGCTCCATCTTCATGGCCTCCAGCCAGATCAGAGGCTGCCCGGCCGTGACGGTGTCGCCGACCGCGGCGCCGACCCGCACCACCGAACCGGGCATCGGTGCCAGCAGCGAACCGTGCGCCACCGCATCGGCCGGATCGGGGAAGCGGGGTTGCGCGGTGAACTGCGTCGCGCCCAGCGCGGAGTCGACGTACACGTCCCGGCCGTAGCGGGCCACGTCGAACGCATGCTCGACGCCGCCGGAGGACAACACGACATGCCCGGGCGTCGCCGACACCACGGTGACCGCCTCGTGATCGGGCAATTCCACACCGCCGCGGGTGAACCGGTAGCGCACCGTGAGATCCGCACCGCCCGCGGCGAAGGACCGGGATTGGTAACCCGATGCGAGATTGCGCCAACCGCTCGGGGCCGGGGCGAAAACCGTTGCTGTACCCCGGTTGTGGGCGGCATCGGCCAGCGTCGCGGCGACGGCCGAGAGCGCCACCGCATCGGGCCCGGCCAACGGTGCGGCCAGGGTGTCCAGACCGTGCGTATCGAAGAATGCGGTATCGGTGGCACCGTCCAGGAACGCCGGATGACGCAGCACGTTCACCAGCAGATCCCGGTTGGTGCGCACCCCGTGCAGGGTGGTGCGGGCCAGCGCGGCGGCCAGCATGGTCGCGGCCCTGCTCCGGGTCGGGGCGTGGGAGATGACCTTGGCCAGCATCGGATCGTAGAACACCGACACCACCGAGCCGTCCTCGATGCCGGTGTCCACCCGGACGTCCCCCGGTACGTCGAACCGGTGCACGGTACCGGGCTGCGGCTGCCAGTCCTTGGCCGGATCCTCGGCGTAGAGCCGCACCTCGATCGAGGATCCCCGCGATGGCGGCGGTTCGGGATCGAGCCGGCCACCGTCGGCGACCAGGATCTGCAACTCGACCAGATCGAGACCCGTGGTCAGCTCGGTGACCGGATGTTCCACCTGCAGACGGGTGTTCATCTCCAGGAAGAAGAAGTCGCCACCCGCTCCGGAGGCCATGAACTCCACGGTGCCGGCGCCGGTGTAGCCGATCGCCTCGGCGGCCAGCCTGGCCGCCTCGAACAGCTTGGCCCGCATCCCGGGGGTGCGTTCCACCAGCGGTGACGGCGCCTCTTCGATGACCTTCTGATGGCGGCGCTGGATCGAGCATTCGCGCTCGCCGACCGCCCACACCGTGCCGTGCGCATCGGCCATCACCTGCACCTCGATGTGATGTCCGGTGGCCAGGTAGCGCTCGCAGAACACTGTCGGATCGCCGAACGCCGACTGCGCCTCACGCTGGGCCGCGGCGACCTCGTCGGCCAGCGCGCCGAGTTCCCGCACCACCCGCATGCCACGGCCGCCGCCCCCCGCGGAGGCCTTGACCAGCACCGGCAGCTGATCGGCGGTCACGGTGTCCGGGTCGAGTTCGGCCAGCACCGGCACCCCCGCCGCGGCCATCATCTTCTTGGCCTCGATCTTGGAGCCCATCGCGGCCACCGCGTTCACCGGCGGACCGATCCAGGTCAGCCCCGCATCGTTCACCGCGGCGGCGAAATCGGCGTTTTCGGAGAGGAATCCGTAGCCGGGATGGATCGCGTCGGCACCCGAGGCCCTGGCCGCGGCGATGATCTGGGCGGAGTCGAGGTAGCCGTCGCTGCCCCGCAGGCGTACCCGGGCGTCGGCCTCGGCGACGTGCGGTGAGCCGGCGTCGGGTTCGGTGTACACCGCCACGGTGCCGATGCCGAGGCGACGGCAGGTGGCGAAGACGCGGCGGGCGATCTCCCCGCGGTTGGCGACCAGGACTCGGGTGATCATGCGACCTCCTGGCGTCGAGTGTGAACTTGTTTGCGAGGATTCACCGAAATCTCGCAAACAAGTTCACGCTCGCGGGCAGACATTGTCATGGCGGTGCTCACATCCTGAAGACGCCGAAGTTCGACGTCCCCTTGATCGGGCCATTGGCGATGGCGGACAGGCACATTCCCAGCACGGTCCGGGTGTCGCGTGGGTCGATCACCCCGTCGTCGTAGAGCCGGCCGGACAGGAACATCGGCAGCGACTCGGCGTCGATCTGGGCCTCGACAGCGGCCCGCAGGGCGGCGTCGCCGGCCTCGTCGAATTCCTGACCGCGGGCCTCTGCGGCGGCCCGGCTGACGATCGAGAGCACCCCGGCGAGCTGGGCGCCGCCCATCACCGCCGACTTGGAACTCGGCCAGGCGAACAGGAACCGCGGATCGTAGGCACGCCCGCACATACCGTAATGACCTGCCCCGTAGGACGCGCCGACCAGCAGCGAGATGTGCGGCACCGTGGAATTGGACACCGCGTTGATCATCATCGAGCCGTGCTTGATCATGCCGCCCTCCTCGTACTGCTTACCCACCATGTATCCGGTGGTGTTGTGCAGGAACAGAAGTGGGGTGTCGGATCGGTTGGCCAACTGGATGAACTGGGTGGCCTTCTGGGACTCCTCGCTGAACAGCACGCCGCGGTGGTTGGCCAGGATGCCGACCGGGTAGCCGTACAGCGTCGCCCATCCGGTCACCAGCGACGACCCGTACAGCGGTTTGAACTCGTCGAAGTCCGAGCCGTCCACGATGCGGGCGATCACATCGCGCGGGTCGAACGGGATGCGCAGATCGGCGGGCACGATGCCGATCAACTCCTCGGCGTCGAACAGCGGCTCGGCGACCGGGACCGGGGCCGGCCCCTGCTTGCGCCAGTTCAACCGGGCCACGATGCGCCGGCCGATCCGGATCGCGTCGGGCTCGTCGGCGGCCAGGTAGTCACCCAGACCCGAGGTACGGGAGTGCATCTCGGCCCCGCCGAGGGATTCGTCATCGGACTCCTCGCCGGTGGCCATCTTGACCAGCGGCGGCCCGGCCAGAAACACCTTGGAGCGGTCCTTGATCATCACGACGTGGTCGGACATGCCCGGCACGTACGCGCCGCCTGCCGTCGAGTTGCCGAACACCAGCGCGATGGTGGGGATGCCCGCGGCCGAGAGCCGGGTGAGATCGCGGAACATCTGCCCGCCGGGGATGAAGATCTCCTTCTGCGTCGGCAGATCCGCACCGCCCGATTCCACCAGGGAGATCACCGGGAGCCGGTTCTGCATCGCGATCTGGTTGGCGCGCAGGATCTTCTTGAGCGTCCACGGGTTACTGGTGCCGCCCTTGACGGTCGGATCGTTGGCGACGATCAGGCATTCGACGCCCTCGACCGCACCGATGCCGCAGACCACGCTGGCACCCACGGTGAAATCGCTGCCCCAGGCGGCCAGCGGGCTGAGCTCCAGAAACGGTGCGTCGGGATCCAGCAGCAGCTCGACCCGTTCGCGCGCGGTGAGCTTGCCGCGGCCGTGGTGGCGGGTGACGTACTTGTCGCCGCCCCCGGCCAGCGCCTTGGCGTGTTCGGCGTCGAGTTCGGCCAGCTTGGCGGCCATCACCTCGGCCGCGTCCAGATAGGTGGGCGAGGACGGGTCGATGCTGGACCTGAGTGCGGTCATCTCGAGACCTCTTCCGTCCGCGAGTGTGAAGACAGTGCGAATCTTTGGCCATTTTCTCGCAGAGGTTTCACACTCGCGGTGGGGTGCCTCATGACGAGTGTGCTCACGACTGGAATCCCAACGTCTTGGCGGCCAGCGAGGTCAGGATCTCGGTGGTGCCGCCGCCGATGCCCAGGATGCGCATATCGCGATACTGCCGCTCCACCTCGGATTCGGCCATATAGCCCATGCCGCCGAACAATTGGACGGCCTGGTTGGCGACCCATTCGCCGGCCTCGACCGCGGTGTTCTTGGCGAAGCACACCTCGGTGATCAAATTCTGTTCACCGGCGAGCTGCCGCTCGACCACATGGCGGGTGTACACCCGGGCGACGTCGATGCGCCGGGCCATCTCGGCGAGGGTGTTCTGCACCGACTGCCGCGAGATCAGTGGCTTGCCGAACGTTTCACGGTTGCGGCACCACTCGACGGTCAGGTCCAGGCAGCGTTGCCCGCTCGCATACGCCTGCGCGGCGAGGCCGACCCGTTCCGCCACGAACGCGGCCGCGATCTGCAGGAAACCGGAGTTCTCCGCGCCGACCAGATTGGCCACCGGCACCCGGGCGCCGGCATAGGACAGCTCGGCGGTATCGCTTGACCGCCAACCCATCTTGTCCAGCTTGCGGCTGACCTCAAAGCCCGGTGTGGCCTTGTCCACCACGATCAGCGAGACGCCGGACGCGCCGGGACCGCCGGTGCGGGCCGCGGTCACCACATAGTCGGCACGTACACCCGAGGTGATGTAGGTCTTGGCGCCGTCGAGCACGTACTCGAGACCGCTGGGGCCGCCGTCTCGTATCGCCCTGGTGGTGAGATGCCCGACGTCGGAGCCGCCGCCGGGTTCGGTGATGGCCAGCGATCCGATGAGATCCCCACGCAGCGTGGGCTTCACATACGTCTCGATCAGCCGTTCATCACCCGAGGCGATCATGTGCGGTACCGCGATGCCGCAGGTGAACAGCGATGCGAACACGCCGCCCGGGCAGCCCGCGTAGTGCATCTCCTCGCAGATCACCACTGCATCGGCCCCGTCGCCGCCACCCCCGCCGACCGCCTCCGGGAAGCCCGCACCCAACAGGCCCGCCTCGCCGGCCTTGCGGTGCAGCTCGCGCGGCAGCTCGCCGGTGCGTTCCCATTCGTCGACATTGGGCGTCACCTCGCGTTCGGTGAAGTCGCGCACGGTCTTCCGCAGCGCTGCGCGCTCCTCGGTGTTCCAGATACTCACGGGATCAGCCCTTCCGGGATGTCGAGGTGACGGCTGCGCAACCATTCGCCCAGCCCCTTGGCCTGTGGATCGAACCGGGCCTGATACGCGACACCGCGGCCCAGGATGCCGTCGATGACGAAGTTGACCGCCCGCAGGTTGGGCAGCAGGTGCCGGGTGACCGGCAGATCGGCCGCCTCGGGCAGCAATTCGCGCAGCCTGCCGACCGTGAGCGCATGGGCCAGCCAGCGCCACTGGTCGTCAGTGCGCACCCAGACGCCGACGTTCGCCGATCCGCCCTTATCGCCGCTGCGGGCGCCCGCGATCAGGCCGAGCGGGGCGCGGCGGGTGGCCCCGGCGGGGAGCGGCTCGGGCAGAACGGGTTCGGGCGCCGGTGCCGGCACGAGCGTTTCGGCGGCGGGTGCGATGTCGACGCGGGTGCCGTCGGCATGGACCGCGACGTGGGGCACCAGGGCGGCGTCGACGTAGCCCGGTTCGAACACGCCGTACACCTGGCCGTCGCCGGGCGGTGCGGTGGCGGTGAACCCCGGATAGCTGGCCAGTGCGAGTTCCACACCCGCCGAGGAGAATTGCCTGCCGACGACGTCGGGGTCGGGATCGCGGACCACCAGGTGCAGCAGGGCGCTGGCGGCCTCCTCGGTATCGGCGTCGGGGTGGTCGGTGCGGGCCAGCGTCCATTCCAGCTCGGCCGGTTCGACGGTCAGGCTCGCCTCCAGCTGGCTGCGCACCAACGCGGCCTTGGCCTCGACGTCCAGTCCGGTGAGCACGAACGTCGTCGCATTGCGGAAACCGCCGATGCTGTTGAGCGACACCTTCAGCGTCGGGGGAGGGGCCTCGCCGGCGACCCCGGAGATCCGGACCCGGTCGGGACCCTCCTGGGTCAGCCGCAGCGAATCGACCCGCAGGGTCACATCGGGGTTGGCGTAGCGCGCCCCGCCGATCTCGTACAGCAGCTGCGCGGTCACGGTGCCCACGCTGACCTGCCCGCCGGTGCCGGGATGTTTGGTGATCACCGAGGAGCCGTCGGCCGAGATCTCGGCGAGCGGGAAGCCGGGGTGGGCCAGGTCGGCCACCTCGGTGAAGAACGCATAGTTGCCGCCGGTGGCCTGCGTCCCGCATTCGATGACGTGGCCGGCGGCCACGGCGCCGGCCAGGGCGTCGTAATCGGTGCGGGCCCAGCCGAAATGCGCGGCCGCAGGCCCGACGATCACCGAGGCGTCGGTGACCCGGCCGGTCACCACGACGTCGGCGCCGCTGCCCAGACAGTCGACGATGCCCCACGCGCCCAGATAGGCATTGGCCGCGAGCGGGGAACCCAACTCGAGCTCGGCGGCCTGCCCCACCAGGTCGTCACCCTCGACATGCGCGACGTTCACATCGAGGCCCAGCCGCTCGGCCAGCGTGCGCACCGCCGCGGCCAGCCCGGCCGGATTCAGCCCGCCGGCGTTGGCGACGATTTTCACGCCCCGGTCCAGCGCCAGCCCCAGCGACTCTTCGAGCTGCCGCAGGAACGTCTTGGCGTAGCCGCGGTCGGGGTTCTTGGCCCGGTCGCGGGCCAGGATGAGCATGGTGAGCTCGGCCAGATAGTCACCGGTGAGGTAGTCCAGCTCGCCGCCGGTCAGCATCTCGCGCATCGCAGCTATTCGGTCGCCGTAGAAACCCGAGCAGTTGCCGATCCGGACCGTCACGCACACTCCCGTCGCCGTCGCCCGTGTGGTTCAACCAACCGGTAGGTTAGCCGCTACCGCCGGTCCCGCGTCAAGGCACGAATCCCGTTTCGCGCCGCGGGGAGCGCAAGCCCGCCCTCGTTTTGGAGCAGACGCAGGTCAACCGTTAGTCTGTAGTGCAATCGTCTGCCGCTGCGGTGCGCGCGGCAACACCCAGAGCAAGGAGATGCACGTCATGGCTGTGCCCAAGCGCAGAATGTCGCGCGCGAACACCCGTAGCCGGCGCGCGCAGTGGAAAGCCGAGGCCACCGGTCTCGTCGGTGTCAACGTCGCCGGGCAGCAGCACAAGGTGCCGCGTCGCCTGCTCAAGGCCGCCCGTCTCGGCCTGATCGACCTCGACAAGCGCTAGAACCGCAGTATCCGAAAAAGCGCTATCACGTGTGATAGCGCTTTTTCTCGTACCAATTTCCGTCGGCGGCTCACGGGACATGCCGGAAACGCAAGGCGAATTTGCGGCGCGCCTCTCAGCCCACTCTCAGACAGCGGGTTGAGACTGTGCCTGTGCGCATTCTTGTCGTTGACGACGATCGCGCTGTGCGTGAATCACTGCGCCGGTCGCTTTCCTTCAATGGTTATTCGGTCGAACTCGCCCAGGACGGTGTCGAGGCTCTCGATGCGATTGCCAACGACCGGCCCGATGCCGTGGTGCTGGACGTGATGATGCCGCGGCTCGACGGCCTGGAGGTGTGCCGTCAGCTCCGCAGCACCGGTGACGATCTGCCGATCCTGGTGCTGACCGCGCGCGACTCGGTGTCCGAGCGGGTCGCCGGTCTCGACGCCGGGGCCGACGACTACCTGCCCAAACCGTTTGCCCTCGAGGAGCTGCTCGCGCGGATGCGGGCGTTGCTGCGCCGCACGTTCTCCGAGGACGGCGCCGATTCGCAGGTCATGTCCTTCTCCGATCTGACGCTGGACCCGGTGACCCGCGAGGTCACCCGCGGCGCCCGCCAGATCAGCCTCACCCGCACCGAGTTCTCCCTGCTGGAGATGCTCATCGCCAACCCGCGCCGGGTGCTCACCCGCAGCCGCATCCTCGAAGAGGTGTGGGGATTCGACTTCCCCACCTCGGGCAACGCCCTCGAGGTCTACATCGGCTACCTGCGTCGCAAGACCGAGGCCGACGGCGAACCGCGGCTGATCCACACCGTGCGCGGAGTCGGATATGTACTACGCGAAACCCCACCCTGATAGATGGCCCTAGCTCCCGAGTCTGGACGGCCCGCCGTCGCAAACACCTGGCGCGCCGCCGCGCTCCCCAACACCAGCTCACTGTCACTGCGCTGGCGCGTGATGATGCTCGCGATGTCGATGGTCGCGATGGTCGTCGTGCTGATGGCCGTCGCCGTCTACGCTGTGGTGTCCCGCGCGCTCTACGACGACCTCGACACCCAGCTGCACAGCCGGGCCCGGCTGCTGATCGAAAGCGGATCGCTGGCCGCCGACCCGGGCAAGGCGATCGAGGGCACCGCCTACTCCGACGTCAACGCGATGCTGGTGATCCCGGGCCGCTCCATCTACACCGCCAACCAGCAGGGGCAGATGCTGCCGTTGGGGCAGCCCGAGAAGGACGTCATCTCCGGTGAGCTGCTGATGTCGCTGCGCACCGTCAACCACCAGCGGGTGCTCTCGGTGCACCTGGCCAACGGCAGCTCGCTGCTGATCTCGAAGAGCCTGGCGCCCACCGGCAAGGTGCTCAGACGGCTGGGCACGGTGCTGCTTATCGTCGGTGGCATCGGCGTCGTGGTGGCCGCGATGTCGGGTGGTGCCGTGGCCAGGGCCGGACTGCGTCCGGTGGGCAGACTCACCGAGGCCGCCGAACGGGTGGCCCGCACCGACGACCTGCGGCCCATCCCGGTGGTGGGCAGCGATGAGCTGGCGCGCCTGACCGAGGCGTTCAACCTGATGCTGCGCGCGCTCGCCGAAAGCCGGGAACGCCAGGCCCGCCTGGTCTCGGACGCCGGCCACGAACTGCGCACCCCGCTGACCTCGCTGCGGACCAACGTCGAACTGCTGATGGCCGCGCAGGAACCCGGTGCGCCGCGGTTGCCCGAGGACGAGATGGCGGGGCTGCGTACGGATGTGATCGCCCAGATCGAGGAACTGTCCACCCTGGTGGGCGACCTGGTGGACCTCACCCGCGACGAGTCCGGGGGGATCACCCCCGAACCGGTCGACATGTCCGAGGTCATCGACCGCAGCCTGGAGCGGGTGCGCAGGCGCCGCAACGACATCGAGTTCGACGTCCAGGTCACCGGGTGGCAGGTGTTCGGCGACGGTCCCGGGCTGGGCCGCGCCGTGCTCAACCTGCTCGACAACGCGGCGAAATGGAGCCCGCCCAACGGCCGCGTCGGGGTGCGGCTCTACCAGGTCGATCCGGGGCACGCCGAGCTGGTGGTGTCCGATCACGGCCCCGGCATCGCGCCACAGGAACGCCGCCTGGTCTTCGAGCGGTTCTACCGGTCGGCGGCGGCCAGGGCCATGCCCGGCTCGGGTCTCGGGCTGGCGATCGTGCAGCAGGTCGTGCTCAAACACGGTGGCGCACTTCGGATCGACGAGACCGTGCCGGCCGGTGACCCGCCGGGCACCTCGATCCATATGATGCTGCCGGGCTATCCGATTCCCGATGCCGGAGCGACGCCGGTCGACGACTACCCAATGGGCAATACGGTCGGCACGGACAAAAGGTGAGACAGTTAACTGGGCCGGGGGGCGAATCATGGGTGGAACAGACAAATCTCTAAGTGGATTCTCAGTCCAATTAGGCAACCTCAGTGACACCCACTTCGTTGACGAAGTTACATAGAAGCGGCATTGAAGCGACGGACCTTTCGGCAGAGAAGAGCAGCGCAGCGCCATGACGAATCATCCGAGGTACTCCCAGCAGCCGGACCAGCGTCCCGGCGTCGCGCCCGGTTACCCGAGTGGGCGGCCGGATCCCTATCAACAGCAGCAGCAGTACGACTGGCGCTACGCCCGTCAGCAGCCGAACCCGACGCAGCAGCTGCCGAACCCGGCGCAGCCTGAGCAGGCCTATCGTTCGGCCTACGACCCGTACCGGATCCAGGCCGCCGCGCAGCCGGCCGTCGCCACCAAGAAGCGCTCCAAGGCAGGCCTGGTGGCCGGCGCGTTGACGGTGGCCGTGGTGTCGGCCGGGGTCGGCGGCGGTGTCGCGACCCTGATGCACCAGGACAGCCCGCGCCTCGGTGGCCAGTCCGGATCGGTGGCGTCCACGGTGCCCGCGGCCGCGTTGCCCGCCGGTTCGGTCGAGCAGGTCGCGGCCAAGGTGGTGCCGAGCGTGGTCAAGCTGGAGACCGATCTGGGCCGGGCCTCCGAGGAGGGGTCGGGCATCATCCTGACCTCCGACGGCCTGATCCTGACAAACAACCACGTCGTCGAGGCCGCCAAACAGGATCCGGGCGCGCCCGGTGCGCCGGGAATGCCCGTCGTACCCGGCGGCGCGACGACCAAGGTGACGTTCTCCGACGGCACCTCCAAACAGTTCACCGTGGTGGGCACCGATCCCAGCAGCGATATCGCCGTCGTGCGGGCCCAGGATGTGTCCGGCCTGACCCCGATCTCGCTGGGTTCCTCGGCCAACCTGCGGGTCGGCCAGGACGTCGTCGCCATCGGATCGCCGTTGGGCCTGGAAGGCACGGTCACCACCGGCATCATCAGCGCGCTGAACCGGCCGGTGGCGGCCGGCGGTGACACCCGCAACCAGAACACCGTGCTCGACGCCATCCAGACCGATGCCGCGATCAACCCCGGCAACTCCGGTGGCGCACTGGTCAACATGAACGGTGAGCTGGTCGGCATCAACTCCGCGATCGCCACCATGGGCGGCGACTCGGCGCAGGCCCAGAGCGGGTCGATCGGATTGGGTTTCGCGATCCCGGTCGACCAGGCCAAACGGATCGCCGACGAACTCATCCAGAACGGCACGGCATCGCATGCCTCGCTCGGGGTGCAGGTGGCCAACGACAAGGCCAGCGACGGCGCCAAGATCGTCGAGGTCACCGGCGGCGGTGCCGCGGCCGCGGCCGGCCTGCCCAGCGGTGTGGTGGTCACCAAGGTGGACGACCGGGTGGTCGGCAGCGCCGACGCGCTCGTTGCCGCGGTGCGTTCCAAGGCTCCAGGGGAGAAGGTGACCTTGACCTATCTGGACCAGGCTGGCAAACCGCAGACGGTTGAGGTCACCCTGGGCAGGGCCGAGCAGTGAGGACGCTGACTCCGGCCCGCGGACACGTCGAACTCACGTTGGCGAAGCGGGCAGATGGGCCGCTGTCCGTGGCCACATATACGGTTGCAGACATGGAACAACCTGGGGAGTTGGTGGGGCGCGCGCTCGTCATCGTCGTCGACGACCGGACCGCGCACGGCGAGGCGGACCACAGCGGGCCGTTGGTGACCGAGCTGTTGGGTGAGGCGGGCTTCGTGGTGGACGGCGTCGTCGTCGTCGCGGCCGATGAGGTGGAGATCCGCAACGCGCTGAACACCGCCGTTATCGGTGGGGTGGACCTCGTGGTGTCGGTCGGCGGCACCGGTGTGACACCGCGCGACGTCACGCCGGAGGCCACCCGTGACATTCTCGACCGCGAACTGCTGGGCATCGCCGAGGCGTTGCGCGCCTCGGGTCTGTCGGCGGGCATAGTCGACGCGGGGGTGTCCAGGGGGCTAGCTGGAATATCCGGCAGCACGCTCGTCGTGAACATCGCCGGGTCCCGCGCCGCGGTCCGCGACGGCATGGCCACATTGAATCCGCTGGCTGTGCAGATAATCGGCCAGCTATCAAGCTTGGAGATCTAACCAACACGAATCGGCGGCCATTGGCCGCCGATTTCGTGGTTCTGGCGAAAGCTGTGGGTGGACGTCGGCATGGTTACCAGCAGGTAAACAAGATTCACGGACTCCGCTACGCTCGGATGTGATCTTCGTCACAAAGGGGAATGGTAATGGCGGATCGGGACAAGCTGGCACGCGACACAGTTAACAAGATTTTCGGCGAGCCCCTGCCGGAGGTCGCACCCGACGAACGTGACAGCCCTTCGCCCGACGACGACGACGCGCACGACCGGTGGCTCAGGCGCAATATTCCGCCTCATCACGATTGAGCTGCGACAAGGCGATGAACGTGGGAAACGTCGACCCACCGAACGTGACTTGCGTCTCTGTTCATTCGCATTGCGAACTAGCTCATACCCATATCAGGCACTGCATACGTGTGCCGAACCGAACCGTTTGAACCCTCTCAGGCTGATATCAGCAAACTTTGAGTCGGCGGGTGTACGTCGCGACTCAACTGTGCGCTTGCGTTGCCGGTCGGATGCCTCCCCGTTATGTTCCTCGTGTCAACGATGAGCGAAGCGTAAGAGCAACATGTGATGTCTTTAATTCCGATCACATGGCGGTCTTGCGGGGTGTGTGGTCTAAGCACAGGGCCGGGCATCACAACAGAATCGGTGGCCCTCGGGATCACCGGCGACATATAGCTAGGGAGAACATGAAGGCAATCAGTCGGGTGCTGATCGCGATGATCACCGCGATCGCTGCTCTGTTTATGAGCACGGGCACCTCTCATGCAGGTCTGGACAATGAGCTCAGCCTGGTCGACGGTCAGGACCGCACCCTCACGGTGCAGCAGTGGGATCGAGGAAACGTTGCCTGCTGTGCTGGACCTGCTCGGTGGTGATGTCTGCGACGTGCTCC
>NZ_JBSFPX010000059.1:0-36180 GCF_053588415.1 Mycobacterium sp. NPDC003449 | reverse complement strand
TAATCTTGGTGCATGACCTGAGCCCCCCAATACCCATTGGGGGGCTCAGGCATTTCCACAACAAAATCACCGGCGATATTCGGCGCCCCTTTTTTCACGCGATTATGTCGGGTCCGGAGGCGCCCAGTATCCTTTTGCGGGGAAGGCGGGTAGAAAGGCACACGTGGTCGGAGACAGACAAGGCGGTGGCGAACGCCGCCCGCGGCGTGCTTCGGGCGACCGCGCATCCAGCGGCGGCAGCCGGCATCAGCGGGCGCGCGACCAGCGTCCGCGGGATCAGCGCTCCACACCGCCACGGACGTCGGGCCCGGGGCGGGCCCGCCCGGCGCAGCCCGAGGTCACCGCCGAACAGTCGGGCGACGGCGCGCCGCGACTCGGCGCCGACATCGAGGCCAGACAGTTGGCGCCCGAGGTGCGCCGCGAACTGGTGACTCTGGACAAGACGACCGCCGATTATGTGGCCCGGCATCTCGTCGCGGCGGGCAATCTGCTCGACGAGGATCCGGAAACGGCCCTGGCGCATGCCCGGGCCGCCCGCAACCGGGCCGGGCGGATCGCCGGCGTGCGCGAAGCCGTCGGCATCGCGGCCTACTACTGCGGGGACTGGGCGCAGGCGCTGGCCGAATTGCGTGCGGCCCGGCGAATGGGCAGCAAGTCGGCACTGTTGGCGATGATCGCCGACTGCGAGCGCGGCGTCGGTCGCCCGGAACGGGCCGTCGAGCTGGCCCGTAGCCCCGAGGCCGCGGCCCTGACCGGTGACGATGCCGACGAGCTACGGATCGTCGCGGCCGGTGCCCGCTCGGATCTGGGCCAGCACGAGCAGGCGCTGTCGATCCTGTCCTCACCTCCGCTGGACCCCACCAGGACCGGCCAGACCGCGGCGCGGCTGAGCTACGCCTACGCCGATACGCTGCTGGCGCTGGGGCGTGGTGAGGATGCGTTGCAGTGGTTTCTCAAGGCGGCCGCCGCGGACGTCGACGGCGTCACGGATGCCGAGGACCGGGTCACGGAGCTCTCCTGAGATGACCACACTTGCGCAGCAGCATGATTGCCTGCTGCTCGATCTCGACGGCACGGTGTTCCGCGGCCATGAGGCGACGCCGGGCGCCGTGCAGAGCCTGGCCGAGGTGACCGCCCGCCGGCTCTACGTCACCAACAACGCGTCCCGCGCACCGGGTGAGGTCGCCGAGCATCTGCGGGAACTGGGATTTCAGGCAGCCTCCGGCGACGTCGTCACCAGCGCTCAGAGTGCGGCGCGGCTGCTGGCCACCAAACTGCCGCAGGGCGCGACCGTGCTTGTCGTGGGCACCGATGCGTTGGCCGCAGAGGTCACCGCCGTCGGGCTGAGGCCGGTGCGCCAGGTCGCCGAGCACCCCGCCGCGGTGGTGCAGGGGCATTCACCGCAGACCGGATGGCCCGAGCTCGCCGAGGCGGCGTTGGCGATCCGGGCCGGCGCCCTGTGGGTCGCGGCGAATGTGGATGTCACGCTGCCGTCGGAGCGTGGGCTGTTGCCCGGTAACGGTTCGATGGTAGCGGCACTGCGGGCGGCGACCGAGCGGGAGCCGGTGGTGGCGGGCAAACCCGAGCCGACACTGATGAACGACGCGCTGGGCCGCGGCTCCTTCTCGCGTCCCCTCGTTGTCGGTGACCGCCTGGATACCGACATCGCGGGTGCCAACGCGGCCGGGCTGCCGAGCCTGATGGTGCTCACCGGGGTCAGCACCGCCGCCGACGCCCTGAACGCCGTCGCTTCGGAGCGGGCCGATTACATCGCGGCCGATCTGCGCGACCTGCACGTCGACGCCGAGGGTCTTCGGGTGGCCCCGCACCCGGCGTGGCGCGTCGAGATCGCGTCCGCTCCCGGATCCGGCCACACCGTCACGGTGCACGCGACCGGAACCGACGTCACCGATCCGCTCGCGGTGCTGCGGGCGACCGCGCACGCGGTGTGGGCCGCGGACCTGGATCACCGCGGGTTCGCGGTACACGCCGGCGACGATGCGGCGCGCGACGCGCTGCGCCGGTGGTCGTTGCTGACCAGCCCGGTCGGCTAGCGTTGACACCGCTATGACCACCGATCCTGATCAACTCCGGGCGCAGGTCGCCGAGGTGCTGTCCGGCCTGCCCGATATCTCCGCGGGCGGGCTGGGACCCGATACCCGGCTCGACGTCGCCGATATCGATCTGCTGGCCGCCCGGCTGGAGCAGGCACACGAGATCCTGGTGAACGCGCTGGAGTCGGTCGACCGGGGCCAGCAGGGCGGGCCGGCCCCTGGGGCCGGAGGCTGATCGCCGGTGGCGCGGCGGGCACGTATCGATGCCGAACTGGTGCGCCGTGGTCTGGCCCGGTCGCGTCAGCAGGCCGCCGAGCTGATCGGGGCGGGCCGGGTCCGGATCGACGGCATGCCTGCGGCCAAACCCGCCACCGCCATCGGCGTCGACGCGAACATCACCGTCACCCGTGGCGATGAACGCAGCTGGGTGTCGCGCGGTGCGCACAAGCTGATCGGCGCCCTCGACGCGTTCGAGGTGGCCGTCGCGGGCCGCCAGTGTCTGGATGCCGGGGCGTCCACCGGCGGATTCACCGAGGTGCTGCTGGACCGGGGTGCGGCCGAGGTGGTCGCGGTCGATGTCGGATACGGCCAGCTGGCCTGGTCCTTGCGATCCGATGACCGGGTCACGGTGCTGGAGCGGACCAATGTCCGCGAGCTGACCGCGGACGCGATCGGCGGGCCGGTGCAGTTGGTGGTCGCCGATCTGTCCTTCATCTCGCTGGGCACGGTGCTGCCCGCGCTGACCGCATGCGCGGTCGCCGACGCCGATATCGTTCCCATGGTGAAACCACAGTTCGAGGTGGGTAAGGACCGCGTGGGTGCCGGCGGCGTGGTGTCCGATCCCGAGTTGCGCGTCGACGCCGTGTGCACGGTCGCCCGCAAGGCGGCCGAACTGCAATGGCATGCTGTGGATGTGACGGCGAGCCCGCTTCCCGGGCCATCGGGCAATGTCGAGTACTTCCTGCATCTGCGCGCCGAGACGGGTTCGCCGCTACACGGCGACTCCCTCGAGCAGGCGGTGCGCCGGGCGGTCGAGGAGGGACCGCGATGACGAGTGAACGCATGATCCTGCTGGTGGTGCACACCGGGCGGGACGAGGCGACCGAGGTCGCCCGCCGCGTCGAGAAAGTGCTCGGCGACAACGATATTGCGCTGCGCGTGCTGTCGGCCGAGGCCGTCGACCGCGGGCCGCTGCATCTGGCACCCGACGATATGCGGGCCCTCGGTGTCGAGATCGAGGTCGTCGACGCCGACGAGCGCGCCGCCGAGGGCTGCGAACTGGTACTGGTGCTCGGCGGGGACGGAACCTTCCTGCGCGCCGCCGAACTGGCCCGCAATGTGGAGATCCCGGTGCTGGGCGTGAACCTGGGCCGCATCGGCTTCCTTGCCGAGGCCGAGGCCGAGGCCATCGACCGGGTCCTGGAGCACGTGATCAGCCGCGACTACCTCATCGAGGAGCGGATGACGCTCGACGTGGTCGTGCGGGTCGGCGCCGAGGTGGTGAACCGGGGCTGGGCACTCAACGAGGCCAGCCTGGAGAAGGGACCACGCCTGGGCGTCCTGGGCGTGGTCGTCGAGATCGACGGGCGTCCGGTGTCGGCATTCGGCTGCGACGGCGTGCTGGTGTCCACCCCGACCGGATCGACCGCCTACGCCTTCTCGGCGGGCGGGCCGGTGCTATGGCCGGACCTGGAGGCGATCCTGGTGGTACCCAACAACGCTCATGCCCTGTTCGCCCGGCCGATGGTCACGAGTCCGGCGGCCTCGATCGCCATCGAGATCGAGGCCGACGGCAACGACGCGCTGGTGTTCTGCGACGGTCGCCGCGACATGGTGCTGCCCGCCGGCGGCCGGCTCGAGGTGACCCGCTGCGCCACCCCGCTCAAGTGGGTGCGGATCGACAGCGCGCCGTTCACCGACCGCCTGGTGCGCAAGTTCCGGTTGCCGGTCACCGGGTGGCGGGGGCAGTAACCGCACGTGTTGTCCGAGATCCGTATCGAATCGCTCGGCGCGATCAGCGCCGCCACCGCGGAGTTCGACCGTGGGCTGACCGTGCTGACCGGTGAGACGGGCACCGGAAAGACCATGGTGGTCACCGGGCTGCACCTGCTCGGCGGGGCCCGCGCCGACTCCACCCGGGTGCGTTCGGGTGCCGACCGTGCGGTGGTCGAAGGCCGGTTCAGCACAACCGAATTGGGTACCGACGTGACCGGCCGGGTCGAGGAGCTGCTGGATTCCTCCGGTGCCGAGCGCGACGACGACGGCACGGTCATCGCGGCCCGCTCGGTGAGCCGGGCCGGGCCGTCGCGCGCCTACCTCGGCGGCCGCAGCGTGCCGGCCAAGTCGCTGAGCAGCTTCACCGCCGAGGTGCTCACCCTGCACGGCCAGAACGACCAGCTGCGGTTGATGCGACCCGACGAGCAGCGTGCCGCGCTCGACCGGTACGCCGACGTGGTCAAACCGCTGAGCCGGTACCGGCGGATCCGTGAGGACTGGCTCACCGCGCGCCGCGACCTCGCCGACCGACGGCAACGGGCCCGCGAACTGGCGCAGGAGGCCGACCGCCTGAGTTTCGGCATCAACGAGATCGACGCCGTGGCACCGCAACCCGGCGAGGACGAGGCGATCGTCACCGACATCCGGCAATTGTCCGAACTCGACGCCCTGCGGGAGGCCGCGCAGACCGCCCGGGTGTCGTTGTCGGGCGCACTCGACGATCCGTCACCCGATACCACCTCCGCGGCCGACGGCGTCGGCCAGGCCAAGGCCGCACTGGAAGCCACCGATGACACCTCGTTGCGGTCGCTGGGTGAGCGGCTGGCCGAGGCGGTCGCGGTGATCAGCGATGTCACCGCCGAACTCGGTCACTTTCTGGCCGAATTGCCCAGCGATGCCAGCACTCTGGAATCCAAGCTGACCCGGCAGGCCGAGCTGCGGACCCTGACCCGCAAGTACGCCGCCGATATCGACGGGGTGCTGGCCTGGTCCCGCGACGCGGCCGACCGGCTGGCCCAGCTCGATGTGTCCGAGGAGACCCTGGCCGAGCTGGAACGCCGGGTCGGCGAACTCGAAACCCAGGTGGCCGGTGCCGCGGGCGAACTCAGCAAGGCCAGGGGGCGGGCCGCCAAGGGACTGGCCAAGGCGGTGACCGCCGAGCTGGCCGGGCTGGCGATGACCAACGCGATCTTCACCATCACGGTGGGGCCGCTGACCGCCCGCGCCGACGATTCGGCACCGTTGACCATGCCCGACGGGGCGGTGCTGCACGCCGGGCACGACGGTGTCGACGCCGTCGAGTTCGGCTTCACCGCGCACCGCGGCGCCGACGTGCTTCCGCTGACCAAGAGCGCGTCGGGCGGTGAGCTGTCCCGGGTGATGCTGGCGCTGGAAGTGGTGCTGTCGGCCTCCGACGAGGGCACCACGATGGTGTTCGACGAGGTCGACGCCGGGGTCGGTGGCCGGGCGGCGGTGCAGATCGGCCGCAGGTTGGCCCGGCTGGCCCGGACCCATCAGGTCATCGTGGTCACCCACCTGCCCCAGGTCGCCGCCTACGCCGACGCGCACCTCGTGGTCGACAGCGGCAACGGCCGCGGCAAATCCAGTGGGGTGCGCAGGCTGCAGGATGAGGACCGGGTCGCCGAACTGGCCCGGATGTTGGCCGGTTTGGGCGAGTCCGACAGTGGGCGGGCGCACGCCAGGGAGTTGCTGGACGCCGCGCAGCAGGAGCGCACCGCGACGTAGCGGTCAGCCGGGGTTGGCCGGTGACAGCTCGGCGTCGCCCCAGCGCCATGGGCTCACCCCGGTCAGCTCGACGAGTTCGGTCAGGGTGAACTCGATCGAGCACTGGGCGCCGGGCCTGCCGGCCCCGTCGTCCCACAGGATCTGCGCGGTGCCGGTGAGCTGGATCGTGGACCCGGTCCGCCAGTCCGGGATCAGCAGCCCGCAGCGCGGATTGGCGGCGATGTTGCCCAACGTCATGAACATCGAATTGCCCCGGTAGTCGGGCCAGCGCAGCTGCGTCGGCGAGAGCACCTCGAGAAAGCCCGGATTGCCGCCCCGGTGGGACGCATCGGCGTTGCCGTCGGGGTCGGCCGAACCGACGAAGAAGGTGTCGGTGGCCGCGATGACCCGCCGGTGCCGCTCGTCCATGGCCTCCGCGCGACGGGCCCTCGGGGTTTCGACCGCGGTCCGCGCCCCCTCGATGTGTCGCCGGGAGATGTACTTCGGGCAGTTCGAGTACACCTGCTCGGTGTGAATGCGCAGACCGCCGTCGACCGGTTCGGTGGTGCCGTTGACCCGCATCCGGCGCCGGGTCTGGGGCTGTACCGCGACGGCCCCGACCTGGCTCGGGCCCAGCAGAATCTCGGCCAGCGGATCACCGGGTGCGGGGTGCCCGTCGATGGTGATGGTGCGGGCATCGTCGGCGTGGACGAAGCCGGGCGGACCGGCGATCATGCCGGCCCACACGCGGTGCGCCCGGTCGGCGGCCGCGAGCACGATGAACGGTTGCCCGGTGAGAAATGCCGCGGCCGCGGCCGGGATCTCCGGGCGGATCATGCGGCCGAGCCGGGCCGCGGCATCGGCCTGGCCGAGGCGGTTCTGCACCACCAGTTCGCCCGGGTGATATCCCACGTTCATGGCCGTCGGCTCAGAAGAAACCGCAGGTCGGCGCGGATCCGTTGGGCGCGGGAGCGCTGTCGGCGCCGCTCGGTGCGTACACCTCGAGGCGGATGCCGTCGGGGTCGGTGAAGAAGATGCCGCCCGATGCGGCGCCTTCGCCGTGAGCGACGACACCGTCGTAGGCGAACGGCACCCCCTGCGCCTTCAGCTCCGTTTCGACCGCCCGGACCTGATCGACGCTCTCGACTTCGAAGGACAGATGGTGCAGTCCGGGCGTCCGCGCGGAGAATGTCCCATCGCTCTGCTGCCAGAGGGTCAGTCGCAGGGTGCCGCCGGAACCCAGGAACGCGTACCGCCGGTCGCCCTCGGCGTTGATCGTGAGCGGCTCAAAACCCAGAGCGCGCCGGTAGAAGTCGATCGACCGGTCCAGGTCGGTGACATTGAGGCCGACGTGGCCGGTGGCCAGTCCGGTGCTGGTCGGTGTGGTCATGGGCTCCTCCTGGGCGTATAACTGGCATTGCAGTAATAGCAGGTTAGATCGGCTGGCACTCCGCGTCAACCGGTGAAATGGTTTTAGGCGGTTAGTTTCCGAGGGTGCGGCCGATGGGCGAGGGAGGCGGTTAATGTCGGGTATGCGCGATCCGCGTCCGCACGTCGGCGAACCGCTCGCGCTGGACCTGTTGAACACGCGGTGGATGTCTGCCGAAGGTCCGCAGGATCTGCTGCGTGACGTGGACGGGCTGCGCTGTTGGCTCGGGAGTAACGGCCTGGTCGACCGGTGCGACACCGACGAGCGGGCGCTCCGGGCGCTGATCGCCGCCAGGGATGCGATCCGGCGGGTGGTCGAGGGGGTGTCGACGGCCGAGCTGAACGAGATCCTCGACCGCGGCCGGATCCGGCGCAGGCTCGGGCCGTCTGGGCCCGAGGATGTGCCCGACGTCGCGGACCCGGAGTGGCTGGCCGGCTGGCTGGCGGCCGACAACCTGCTCGGCCTGCTCGGCGGGGATGCCGACCGGATCAAACAGTGCGCACACCCGCAGTGTGTGCTGTGGTTCTACGACACGTCCAAGAACGGTGCGCGGCGCTGGCATTCGATGGCCATCTGCGGTAACCGGGCAAAGGCCGCGCGTCATTACGCCGCCAAACGGGACTGAACTATCACATCGGCGCGGTCGAGTCGCTGTTACGTATGTGACTGATGACCACTTGTGATGCTGGTGTTACGGCGCGCCTCCGTGGTCTGACGGGCGATTCCCGACAGAATCGCCACATGAAGATGTCAGCGCTGCTAACCCGCAATGCCACCTCACGCCCGGGTGTCACCGGCACTGCCCGCGTGGACCGCGACATCGATCGACTCCTGCGCCGCGTCGGCCCCGGTGACATCGTCGTACTCGACGCCCAGGACCTCGACCGCATCACCGCGGACGCTCTGGTCGAGGCAAACGTCGCCGGGGTGGTCAACGCATCGCCGTCGATCTCGGGGCGCTACCCGAACCTGGGACCCGAGGTGCTCGTCGCCAACGGCGTCATGCTCATCGACGAGGCCGGCGCCGACGTGTTCAAGAAGGTCAAGGACGGCGCGCGGGTTCGCCTGCACAACGGTGGCGTCTACGCCGGCGACCGCCGGATCGCGCTGGGCACCGAGCGCAACGACCACGAGATCCACGAGCTCATGCACGAGGCCAAGAGCGGCCTGGTGGCTCATCTCGAGGCGTTCGCGGGCAACACCATCGAATTCATCCGCAGCGAGAGCCCGCTGCTGATCGACGGTATCGGCATCCCCAATATCGACGTCGACCTGCACCGCAGGCATGTGGTGATCGTCGCCGAGGAAGCCACCGCCGCCCAGGACCTCAAGGGGCTCAAACCGTTCATCAAGGAGTACCAGCCGGTCCTGGTCGGCGTCGGCGCCGGCGCCGACGTGCTGCGCAAGGCGGGGTACCGGCCCGCGCTCATCGTCGGCGACCCCGACAAGATGAGTGTCGAGGTGCTGCGCTGCGGCGCACAGGTGGTGCTGCCCGCCGACGCCGACGGGCATGCCGCCGGACTCGAACGCATCCAGGATCTCGGCGTCGGGGCGATGACTTTCCCGGCCGCCGGTTCGGCGGCCGACCTCGCGCTGCTGCTCTGCGACCACCACGGTGCATCGCTGATCGTGACCGCCGGTCACACCGCCAACATCGAGGAGTTCTTCGACCGGTCCCGCCAGGCCAGCCTGCCGTCGACCTTCCTGACCCGGCTGCGGGTGGGCGAGAAACTCGTCGACGCCAAGGCCGTCGCGACGCTGTACCGCAGCCGGGTGTCCGGCGGTGCGATCGCACTGCTGGTGCTGGCCATGCTGGTGGCCGTCATCGTCGCGCTGTGGGTCTCGCGTACCGACGTCGCGGTGCTCGACTGGGTCGCCGAGTACTGGAACCGCTTGACGCTGTGGGTGCAGGGCCTCATCAGCTGATTGGACGGGTGAGCAGTGATAACGCTACGCGCACACGCAATCTCGCTGGCCGCGGTGTTCCTCGCGCTGGCCGTCGGGGTGGCGCTGGGATCGGGACTGCTGTCCAACACGGTGCTGTCCGGGCTGCGTGACGACAAGAAGGACATGCAGGAACAGATCGGCACGCTCACCGAGGAGAAGAATTCACTCAATGAAAGGCTCAACGCGGCAGGCGAATTCGATGCGCAGCTGGCGCCGCGCATGGTCCGCGACACGTTGAAGGACAAATCGGTGGTGGTGTTCCGCACCCCCGACGCGGCCGACGGCGACGTCGACGCGATGGCGCGCTACATCGGTCAGGCCGGCGGAACCGTCACCGGGACGCTGTCGCTGACCGACGAGTTCGTGCAGGCCAACTCGGCCGACAAACTGCTGTCGGTGGTGAACTCGCCGATCGTGCCCGCGGGCCGCCAACTCAATACCGCGGCCGTGGACCAGGGGTCGCAGTCCGGCGATCTGCTGGGCATCACGCTGCTGATCGACAAGAACCCCGCCGCCGCACCGGTGGACGACACCCAGCGGGCCACGGTGCTCTCCGCGCTGCGCGACACCGGGTTCGTCACCTATGACGACCAACACATCGGTGCGGCCAACACCGCGCTGATCGTGACCGGCGGCGGTCTCGGCGAGGACGCCGGCAACCGCGGTGCGACCGTGGCCAGATTCGCCGCCGGGCTCGCACCGCACGGTTCCGGTACCGTGCTCGTCGGCCGCGACGGGGCCGCTTCCGGAACCGGCCCGGTCGCCGTGACCAGGTCGGATGCCGCCCTGGCCGGTGCGGTGAGCACCGTCGACGACGCCGACTCCGGGGCCGGGCAGATCACCGCGGTGCTGGCCCTCGGCGAGCTCGCGGGCGGTGGGCGGCCCGCGCAGTACGGCACCGGGCGGGGCGCCACCTCGGTCACCGTTCCGCAATAGTCCGCAGCCCGCGGCGCGCCCGCCACGGCTTGTCGGCGTCGGTGTTAAGGTGAGATTCCGTGGGTCGGCAGGCCACAGCCAGTTTCGGCGATTCCCTGCCCGTCGTCACGGAGGATGCTTTTGCCCGCGTTACGCAAGCACCCGCACACCGCCACCAAACACCTGTTCGTCACCGGTGGAGTGGTGTCGTCACTGGGGAAGGGTCTGACCGCGTCGAGCCTCGGCCAGCTGCTCACCGCGCGGGGCTTGCAGGTGACGATGCAGAAGCTCGATCCGTATCTGAACGTCGACCCGGGCACGATGAACCCGTTCCAGCACGGTGAGGTCTTCGTCACCGAGGACGGCGCCGAGACCGACCTCGACGTCGGGCATTACGAACGCTTCCTGGACCGCAACCTGTCCGGTTCGGCCAATGTGACGACCGGTCAGGTGTACTCGGCGGTGATCGCCAAGGAACGCCGCGGCGAGTACCTCGGCGACACCGTCCAGGTGATCCCGCACATCACCGACGAGATCAAGAACCGCATCCTGGCCATGGCCGAGGCCGACGCGGCCGGGCACCGCCCCGATGTGGTGATCACCGAAATCGGCGGCACCGTGGGCGATATCGAATCGCTGCCGTTCCTGGAGGCGGCACGGCAGGTGCGTCACGAGGTGGGCCGCGACAACTGCTTCTTCCTGCACGTGTCGCTGGTGCCCTACCTCGCCCCGTCGGGTGAGCTCAAGACCAAACCGACCCAGCATTCGGTGGCCGCGCTGCGCAGCATCGGTATCACTCCCGACGCGCTGATCCTGCGCTGCGACCGCGACGTACCCGAACCGCTCAAGAACAAGATCGCGCTGATGTGCGACGTCGACGTCGACGGCGTGATCTCCACCCCGGACGCGCCGTCGATCTATGACATCCCCAAGGTGCTGCACCGCGAGGAACTCGACGCCTACGTGGTCCGCAGGCTCAACCTGCCGTTCCGCGATGTCGACTGGACCGAATGGGACGATCTGCTGCGGCGCGTGCACGAACCGCATGAGACCGTGCGGATTGCTCTGGTGGGCAAGTACATCGACCTCTCCGACGCCTACCTGTCGGTGGCCGAGGCGCTGCGGGCGGGCGGGTTCAAACACCGCGCCAAGGTGGAGATGCGGTGGGTGGCCTCCGACGACTGCGAGACCGAGGCCGGCGCGGCCGCCGCGCTCGCCGACGTGGACGGGGTGCTGATCCCCGGTGGGTTCGGTATCCGCGGCATCGAGGGCAAGCTGGGGGCGATCTCCTACGCGCGCAAACGCAACCTGCCGGTGCTCGGATTGTGTCTGGGCCTGCAGTGCATCGTCATCGACGCGGCGCGGTCGGTCGGGATCGCCGGGGCCAACTCGGCCGAGTTCGACCCGGGCACCCCGGACCCGGTGATCTCGACCATGGCCGATCAGCGCGAGGTCGTGGCCGGCGAGGCCGACCTGGGCGGCACCATGCGACTGGGCGCCTACCCGGCCGTGCTGACCCCGGGTTCGATTGTGGCGCAGGCATATCAGGCGAACGAGGTGTCCGAGCGGCACCGCCACCGCTATGAGGTGAACAACGCCTACCGGGACCGGATCGCCGAGAGTGGGCTGCGCTTCTCCGGCACCTCGCCGGACGGGAATCTGGTGGAGTTCGTCGAGTACGCCCCCGAGGTGCATCCCTTCCTGGTCGGCACCCAGGCCCATCCCGAGCTGAAGAGCCGCCCGACCCGCCCGCACCCGCTGTTCGCGGCGTTCATCGGCGCCGCGCTGAGCTACAAGGCCGAGGAACGACTGCCGGGGATGGACCTGCCCGAACAGTTCTCCAACGGCGTCGAGCATCCGGCCGACGAGGCCCGGGAGAAGTCCGAAGTCCGTGGCTGAACACGACTTCGAGACGCTGTCCAGCGAAACACTCTACGTCGGCAACATTTTCGCGTTGCGCGCGGACGAGGTCAGCATGCCGGGGGGCCGGTCGGCCCGGCGCGAGGTCGTCGAACACTACGGTGCGGTGGCCGTGGTCGCCCTCGACGAGGACGGCAATGTGGTGCTGGTGTACCAGTACCGGCATCCGCTGGGGCGCAGGCTGCTGGAACTGCCCGCCGGGCTGCTGGATCTCGCAGGCGAACCACCGCACATCACCGCGGCCCGTGAACTCGAGGAGGAGGTCGGCCTGGCCGCCGAGAAGTGGCGGGTGCTCGTCGACCTCGACTCGGCTCCTGGCTTCTCCGACGAGAGCGTGCGGATCTTCCTGGCCACCGGCCTGACCGAGGTCGAGCGGCCCACCGCACACGACGAGGAAGCCGATATGACGACGCGGCGGATGCCCCTGGCCGAGGCGGTGTCGCGGGTGTTCTCCGGCGAGATCGTGAATTCGATTGCGGTGGCGGGGATCCTGGCGGCCCACACGATGCCCGCCGTGGAGTCGTTGCGCCCGGTCGATGCCGAGTGGACGGACCGGCCCGCGACATTCCGGCGGCGCAAGGGCCTATGACCACGTCGTCCTCTCCGGTGCGCGCGGCCCTCGACGATCAGCTCCAGGGCTATCTCGATCATCTGACGATCGAGCGGGGAGTGGCGGCCAACACCCTGAGTTCCTACCGACGTGATCTGCGCCGCTACGCCGAGCATCTGACCCAGCGGGGGATCGGCGACCTGGCCGAGGTCACCGAGGCCGATGTGAGCGATTTCCTGGTGGCGCTGCGCCGCGGCGACCCCGAGGCCGGAGTCAGCGCGCTGTCGGCGGTGTCGGCGGCGAGGGCCGTGGTCGCGGTCCGTGGCCTGCACCGGTTCGCCACCGCCGAGGGATACACCGACCTCGACGTCGCTCGTGCCGTCAAACCGCCCACCCCGAGCCGCAGGCTGCCCAAGAGCCTCACCCTCGACGAGGTGCTCGCACTCCTGGAGGCGGCCGGCGGGGACAGCGAGGCCGACGGGCCACTGACCCTGCGCAACCGGGCCCTGCTGGAACTGCTGTACTCCACCGGCGCCCGGATCTCGGAGGCGGTAGGCCTCGACATCGACGACATCGACACCCAGGCCCGCTCGGTGCTGCTGCACGGCAAGGGCGGTAAGCAACGGCTCGTGCCGATCGGCCGTCCCGCGGTCGGCGCGCTCGACGCCTACCTGGTGCGGGGCAGGCCGGACCTGGCCCGCCGGGGCCGCGGGACGCCGGCCATCTTCCTCAACGCCCGCGGCGGACGGCTGTCGCGGCAGAGCGCGTGGCAGGTGCTGCAGGATGCGGCCGAACGGGCCGGGATCACCGCCGCGGTGTCCCCGCACACGCTGCGGCATTCCTTCGCCACCCACCTGCTCGACGGCGGGGCCGACGTCCGCGTCGTACAGGAACTGCTCGGTCACGCGTCGGTGACCACCACCCAGATCTACACCATGGTCACCGTGCACACCCTGCGCGAGGTGTGGGCCGGGGCGCATCCACGGGCCAGGTAGCCGTGAACCGGTGAGCACCGCCCGCCGTTGGGACCGGTTGTGAACCAACCCCCAGTCGCCATCGTCGGTGCGGGTGCCGCCGGGATCTCGGTCGCGCTCAGCCTCCAGGATCGCGGTGTCCGCTCCCTGCTGATCGACCGTGCGGAACAGGTCGCCTCGTCCTGGCGCGACCGGTATGACCGGCTCAAGCTCAACACCGGCAGGCAGTTCTCCCACCTGCCCGGCCGCCCCTACCCGGCGGGCACGCCGCTGTTTCCCGCCCGCGACGAGGTCGTCGCCCACCTCGAGCAGGGGGTCTACGAGTCCGGTATCGAGCCGAGGCTGGGCACCCGCGTCGAACGCCTGGACCGCGATGGTGTCCGCTGGCGGCTGACCACCACGAGCGGGGAGGTCGTCACCCGCATCGTGGTCATCGCCACCGGTTACGAGCACACCCCGAAGCTTCCCGACTGGCCCGGCCGCTTCGACGGCGAGCTGATCCATTCCTCGGCCTACCGCAACCCGAAACCGTTCGCGGACAAGCGGATTCTGGTGGTCGGGTCGGGGTCCTCGGGGCTGGAGATCGCCCATGACCTGGCGACCGGCGGCGCCGCCAGGGTGTGGCTGGCGATCCGCACCCCGCCCAACATCATGCCGCGCCCGCACGAGGGCGCGTTCAGCCGGGCGCACCGTCTGGATGTCGCGCCGACCATCGTCGACCCCGAGGTCATCGATTCGATCCGGCGCGGATCGGTCGAAGTGGTCGCCGGCGTCGTGGGCTTCGACGGCGCCGCGGTGGCACTGGCGGGCGGGGCCGTCGTCGAACCCGATGCGGTCATCTGCGCGACCGGGTACCGGCGCGGCCTGGAGCCGCTGGTCGGCCACCTCGGCGTGCTCGACGCCGCAGGCGTGCCGGTGGCGCGCGGTGCGACCCCCGCGACCGGCGGGCTCTACTTCCACGGTCTGGTGAGCCGCCCGGCACTGATCGGCCATGTGGGCCGCGCCGCACGCCCTCTGGCCAGAAGAATCGCCGCCGAACTACTGGTCGCCAGACCCATGCCCTCACCTTAGGACGGCCGATTGCCCGCGGGTCTGCCCGATCTGGCCGCACCGCGACGTTAAACTTGGCCGGATGTTCGCCACGTGTACGGAGATGCCTGACCAGCGGTGGTCGCGCGGATGACTGACGGTGAACACGACGCACCAGAGGCCGACGCGGGCGCCGAGCTGGGCCTGACCGGCCGGCCGCCGCGGCACATCCCCGAACCGCAACCCCGACCCACGCACGGGCCGGCCAAGGTGATCGCGATGTGCAACCAGAAGGGCGGGGTGGGCAAGACCACCTCGACCATCAACCTGGGGGCCAGCCTCGCCGAACGCGGCCGCCGGGTGTTGCTGGTCGACCTCGATCCGCAGGGCGCACTGTCGGCCGGTCTCGGCGTGCCGCATTACGAACTCGAGCACACCGTCCACAACCTGCTGGTCGAACCGCGGGTGTCGATCGACGACGTGCTGATCAAGACCCGGGTCAGCGGGATGGACCTGGTCCCCAGCAACATCGACCTCTCGGCCGCCGAGATCCAGCTGGTCAACGAGGTGGGCCGGGAGCAGTCCCTGGCCAGGGCGCTCTATCCGGTGCTGGACCGCTACGACTATGTGCTCATCGACTGCCAGCCGTCGCTGGGACTGCTCACCGTCAACGGGCTGGCCTGCGCCGACGGCGTGATCATCCCCACCGAGTGCGAGTACTTCTCGCTGCGCGGGCTGGCGCTGCTGACCGACACCGTCGACAAGGTGCACGACCGGCTCAACCCGCGGCTGAAGATCAGCGGCATCCTGATCACCCGCTACGACTCGCGCACGGTGAATTCGCGGGAGGTGATGGCCCGGGTGGTGGAACGGTTCGGCGACCTCGTTTTCGACACCGTCATCACCCGCACCGTCCGGTTCCCCGAGACCAGCGTCGCCGGCGAACCGATCACCACCTGGGCGCCGAGATCGGGGGGTGCCTTCGCCTACCGGACGCTGGCTGCCGAAGTCATCCACCGGTTCGGCGTGTGAACGACGTCGCCGACACCGGATCCACCGAGGCTCCCGCGCCGCCCGACGATGCCTCCGAGGGTGCCCAGCAGAACCGGTTCCAGGTTCGGCTGACGAATTTCGAAGGCCCGTTCGACCTGCTGCTGCAGCTGATCTTCGCGCACCGGCTCGACGTCACCGAGGTGGCGCTGCACCAGGTGACCGACGACTTCATCGCCTACACCAAGGAGATCGGGGCCCGGCTCGAACTCGACGAGACCACGGCGTTCCTGGTGATCGCGGCCACCCTGCTCGACCTGAAGGCGGCGCGTCTGCTGCCCGCCGGCGAGGTGCACGACGAGGACGATCTGGCCCTGCTCGAGGTCCGCGACCTGCTGTTCGCGCGGCTGCTGCAGTACCGCGCGTACAAACATGTCGCCGAGATGTTCGCCGAACTCGAGGCCGCCGCGCTGCGCAGCTACCCGCGCGCGGTGTCGCTGGAGGACCGGTACTCCGACCTGCTGCCCGAGGTGATGCTGGGGGTGGACGCTGAGAGGTTCGCCACCATCGCGGCGGCCGCGTTCACCCCGCGCCCGGTGCCGACCGTGGGCACCGATCACCTGCACACCTCGCGGGTATCGGTGCCCGAGCAGGCCGAGCGGCTGCTGGGCCTGCTCCAACAGCGCGGCGTCGGCCAGTGGGCGACATTCACCGAACTGGTGGCCGACTGTGACAGCGGGATCGAGATCGTCGGGCGCTTCCTGGCGCTGCTCGAGCTGTTCCGGTCCAGGGCGGTAGCATTCGACCAATCAGAACCGCTTGGTGTGCTCCAGGTTTCGTGGACCGGGGATCGGCCGACCAGCGAACACCTGGCCACCGCCGATGCGGAAGAATAGCGAGACTAGATGACTACCGGTGACGAGACTCCGGCCGATGTCGACCTGGACACCGGCCTGGACCTGGATATCGCGACCGTTCCCGAGCTCGACGACGACGAACTCGGTGCGGTGCTGGAGGCGCTGCTGCTGGTGGTCGACACCCCGGTGACGGTGGACCAGCTGGCCTCCGCGACCGAACAGCCCGCCTACCGGATCGCCGCCAAGCTGCGGGTGATGGCCGATGCTCTGGCCGAGCGGGGCAGCGGGATCGACCTGCGTGAGGCGGGCGGGGGCTGGCGGATGTACACCAGGGCCCGGTTCGCGCCCTACGTCGAGCGGCTGCTGCTGGACGGGGCGCGGTCCAAGCTGACCAGGGCCGCCCTGGAGACCCTCGCGGTGATCGCCTACCGACAGCCGGTGACCCGGGCCCGGGTGAGCGCGGTGCGCGGCGTGAACGTCGACGGCGTCATGCGTACGCTGCTGGCCCGTGGACTGATCACCGAAGCGGGCACCGATCCGGATTCGGGGTCGACCTCGTTCGCGACCACCGAGCTGTTCCTGGAACGGCTGGGTTTGTCGTCGCTGGCCGACCTGCCAGACATCGCCCCGCTGCTGCCCGATGTCGACGTGATCGACGATCTCAGCGAATCACTCGGTGACGAGCCGCGTTTCGCCAAGCTGAACGGTGCGTCGGCGGTGGCCGACCAGCCGTCGGGCTTCGACGTGGACAAGGACTGATATGAGCGACGAAGGTGTGCGGCTGCAGAAGGTGCTGTCGCAGGCGGGAATTGCGTCCCGGCGGGTGGCCGAACGGATGATCACCGACGGCCGGGTGGTGGTCGACGGCCGGGTGGTCACCGAGCTCGGGACCCGGGTCGATCCGGCGGTCGCCGAGATCCGGGTGGACGGTTCGAGAGTGATCCTGGACGAGGATCTGGTCTATCTGGCGATCAACAAGCCCCGCGGCATGCATTCGACGATGTCCGACGACCGGGGCAGGCCCTGTGTGGGGGATCTGGTCGAGCACCGGGTCCGCGGCAACAAGAAGCTGTTCCACGTGGGCCGGCTGGACGCCGACACCGAAGGGCTGCTGTTGTTGACCAACGACGGTGAGCTGGCCCACCGCCTGATGCACCCGTCCTACGAGGTGCGCAAGACCTACGTGGCGACGGTGCTCGGGACGGTGCCGCGCGGGCTGGGCAAGAAGCTGCGGGCCGGGGTCGAACTCGACGACGGCCCAGCCCATGTCGACGATTTCGCGGTGGTCGACACGGTGCCCGGCAAGACCCTGGTGAAGGTCACCCTGCACGAGGGCCGGAAACGGATCGTGCGGCGGCTCCTGGCCGCGGTGGACTTCCCGGTGCAGGAACTGGTGCGCACCGATATCGGCTCGGTGTCGCTTGGCGAGCAGCGGCCGGGCAGCATCCGGGCGCTGAGCCGCAAGGAGATCGGCGAGTTGTATCAGGCGGTGGGGTTGTGAGTGGATCGATGACGGTTGCCGTCGACGGACCTGCCGGCACCGGAAAGTCTTCGGTGTCACGGGGTTTGGCGCGCGCACTGGGGGCGCGCTACCTCGATACCGGCGCGATGTACCGGATCGTGACCCTTGCCGTGCTGCGGGCCGGCGCCGACCTGGCCGACCCGGGAGCCATCGAGCGGGCGGCCACCGATGTCGCGGTGAACGTGGGCGCCGATCCGGATGAGGACCGGGCTTACCTTGCCGGGGAGGATGTCTCGATCGAGATTCGCGGTGACGAGGTCACCCGTGCGGTGTCGGCGGTGTCGGCGGTGCCCGCCGTACGGTCCCGGTTGGTGGACCTGCAGCGTGGGCTGGCGGCCGGGCCCGGGCGAGTGGTCGTGGAGGGCCGCGACATCGGGACCGTGGTGCTGCCCGACGCCGAGGTGAAGATCTTCCTCACCGCCTCGGCCGAGGAACGGGCGCGGCGGCGCAATGCGCAGAACATCGCCGGCGGGCTGCCCGACGACTACGCCACGGTTCTGGCGGATGTGCGGCGCCGGGACCATCTCGACTCGACCCGGGCGGTGTCGCCGCTGCGCGCGGCCGAGGACGCTCTGGTCGTCGACACCAGCGATATGGACGAAACCCAGGTCGTCGCACGGCTGCTCGATCTCGTCACCCAGCAGGCGGGGGCACGTCGATGACCGAATCCGATGGCACCTGGTCCGACGAGAGTGAATGGGAGCTCGCCGGGGGCCTGTCCGACGACGTCGCCGCAGCCCTCGAGGAAGCGTCGGCGCCACCGCCGGTCCTGGCCGTCGTCGGCAGGCCCAACGTCGGCAAATCCACTCTGGTGAACCGGATCCTGGGCCGTCGCGAGGCGGTGGTCCAGGACGTTCCCGGGGTGACCCGCGACCGGGTCACCTATGACGCGAACTGGCTCGGGCGCCGGTTCCTGGTGCAGGACACCGGGGGCTGGGAACCCGACGCCAAAGGTCTGCAACAGCTGGTCGCCGATCAGGCGCTGGTCGCGATGCGGACCGCGGACGCCATAATCCTGGTGGTCGACGCCGTGGTGGGTGCGACCGCGGCCGACGAGGCCGCCGCCCGGCTGCTGCGCAAATCCGGTAAGCCGGTTTTCCTGGCCGCCAACAAGGTCGACACCGAACGCGGTGAAGCCGATGCCGCGGCGCTGTGGTCGCTGGGGGTGGGGGAGCCCCATTCGATAAGCGCCATGCACGGCCGCGGTGTGGCCGATCTGCTGGACCGGGTGATGGACAAACTGCCCGAGGTGTCCGAGGCCACCGGCGGCGGTGAGGGCGGACCCCGCCGGGTGGCCCTGATCGGTAAACCCAACGTGGGCAAGAGTTCACTGCTGAACCGGCTGGCCGGCGACGAACGTTCGGTGGTGCACGACGTGGCCGGGACCACCGTTGACCCGGTCGACTCGCTGATCGAATTGGGCGGCAAGACCTGGCGTTTCATCGACACCGCCGGGTTGCGGCGCAAGGTCGGACAGGCCAGCGGGCACGAGTTCTACGCCTCGGTGCGCACTCACGGTGCGATCGATGCGGCCGAGGTGGTGATGGTGCTGATCGACGGGTCGGTGCCGCTGACCGAGCAGGATCAGCGGGTGCTGACCATGGTTGTGGAGGCCGGCCGGGCGCTGGTGCTGGTGTTCAACAAATGGGATCTGGTCGACGAGGACCGGCGCTATGTGCTGGGCCGCGAGATCGACCGCGAACTGGCACAGCTGCAATGGGCGCCGCGGGTGAACATCTCGGCGAAAACCGGGCGGGCCGTGCAGAAGCTGGTGCCCGCCCTGGAAACCTCCCTGGCGTCCTGGGACACCCGGATCTCGACGGGCCGGCTCAACACCTTCCTCAAGGAGGTGGTGGCCGCGACACCGCCGCCGGTGCGCGGCGGTAAACAACCCCGGATCCTGTTCGCCACCCAGGCCGCCTCCCGGCCGCCGACCTTCGTGCTGTTCACCAGCGGGTTCCTGGAGGCCGGTTACCGTCGGTTCCTGGAGCGCAGGCTGCGCGAGACCTTCGGTTTCGAGGGCACCCCCATCCGAATCAACGTGCGGGTCCGGGAGAAGCGCTCCGCGAAGCGGTAGCTGCGATTTGTGCTGCGGACCGCCGGTGAGCGTGCCCAAATCGCGTGGGTAGGCTGGCCCGAGTGTCCGTCTCCCACATGATCTTGATCGCATTGGCCAGCGTCGGGGCGGGGGCGATCAACGCGATCGTCGGATCGGGCACCCTCATCACGTTCCCCACCCTGGTGGCACTGGGCTATCCGCCGGTCACCTCGACCATGTCCAATGCCATCGGACTGGTGGCCGGAGGCGTGTCGGGGACCTGGGGGTACCGCCGCGAGCTGCGCGGCCAGTGGAATCGGCTGCGCTGGCAGATCCCGGGCTCGCTGATCGGGGCCGTGCTGGGCTCCTGGCTGCTGCTGCACCTGCCGGAGAAGGTGTTCGTCACGGTGGTGCCGGTGCTGCTGATCCTGGCGTTGGCGCTGGTCGTGATCGGGCCCCGGATCCAGACCTGGGCCCGTGGGCGCGCCGAGGCGGCCGGGAAGTCCGCCGACCACGTGAGCTCGCGCAAGATGGCCATCCTGGTGGTCGGCACGTTCGCCGTGGGTGTCTACGGCGGCTATTTCACCGCGGCTCAGGGCATCCTGCTGGTCGCGGTGATGGGCGCGCTGCTGCCCGAGTCGATGCAGCGGATGAACGCCGCCAAGAACCTGCTGTCGCTGCTGGTCAACATCGTCGCCGCGGCGGCGTACACGATCGTCGCGTTCGACCGGATCAGCTGGCTGGCCGCCGCCCTGATCGCGGTGGGTTCGCTGATCGGCGGGTTCCTCGGTGCGCACTACGGGCGCCGGCTGTCGCCGAACGCGTTGCGCGGCGTGATCGTCGTGGTGGGATTGATCGGGCTGTATCGGTTGTTGACGGTTTAGGGCCGGGCCGCGCCGCCCAACGGCCTTCGGTAAACTTTTGCCGATCTGTCTGACGAGAGGGGCGCGAGGTGGCTGAACTGGCCTACCGCACCGCGCCGTCAGCGCTGTCCGCTCTCGAACCGTTCTGGCCTTCGCGCCGCCTGATGGCTTTCGACGAATGGTGTCGCGCGCGCATCTGACCCGCGCCCGCAGTCCATCGGGTCACCGTGTCTCGGTGACCACAATCGAAAGCAGCCGAACCCATGCGTTCGCTACTGATCTTCACGCTCGTCGGCCTCGGGGCCCAGCTCGTCGACGGTGCGCTCGGCATGGCCTTCGGCGTCACCGCATCGACCCTGCTGGTGCTCAGCGGTGTGGCGTCCGCACAGGCCAGTGCCGCGGTGCACCTGGCCGAGGTCGGCACCACGCTGGCATCGGCGGTGTCGCACTGGCGGTTCAAGAACATCGACTGGCCCATGGTCGCCAAGCTCGGGGTTCCCGGTGCCGTGGGCGCTTTCGCGGGCGCCACGGTGCTGTCCTCGTTGTCGACGGAGTCCGCGGCCCCGCTGATGGCGGCGATCCTGATGGGCATCGGGCTCTATGTGTTGTTGCGGTTCTCGCTCGGCACACCGTTGAGCCTGGGCCAGCATGGAACCAGCCACAGTGCGAAGTTTCTGGCCCCCCTCGGCCTGTTCGGCGGCTTCATCGACGCGTCGGGTGGCGGCGGCTGGGGACCGGTGACCACCAGCACCCTGCTGTCGCAGGGCAAGACCGCACCGCGGACCGTGATCGGGTCGGTGAGTGCGTCGGAATTCCTGGTGTCGGTGTCGGCGTCCCTGGGTTTCGTGCTCGGGCTTCGCCAGGAGTTCCTGGACAACTGGCCCGTGGTCCTCGGTCTCATGATCGGCGGGGTGGTCGCCGCACCGTTCGCCGCGTGGTTGGTCAGCCGCGTCAACCCGGCCCTGCTCGGGACGGCCGTGGGCGGGGTCATCCTGCTGACCAACAGCCAGAAGTTGGTGCACTTCTTCGGGGTGCACTGGCCGTGGTCGACGGGAATTTACGCGCTGATCGTGGTGGCCTGGGCGGCCCTGGTGTTCTACGCGTGGCGGACGTCGCGGGCGCCGCGTGAGGTCACCGATTCTGTCGATGTCGCCGAGCGGCCAGTTGTTGCACAGAAATCCACGGATCGCGTGCAATAAGTGGCCACTCACCACGTCAGTCACGCCGCGCGCGGAGCATCGACCTGTGACCGGTGGGGCGGATTACAAGAACGGCGGGCCGCTGCGGTAGGCTTTCGTCCGCTGCCGGACATCCGGCAGAGCACCACGGGCTGTGGCGCAGCTTGGTAGCGCACTTGACTGGGGGTCAAGTGGTCGCAGGTTCAAATCCTGTCAGCCCGACCAAGAGAAATGGGTCTTGATCTGTGATAACACGGATTCTCGAACCAATTTGCCGCGTGTCATGTCGATGACTCTGGGACCAAACGGCTGCTGGCGGCGCGCTCACCGGACTCATTCAGGGGAGTTTCAGCCGGTTGGGCTGCACGTCATGCACGCCAAGTGCGCCCATGCACGTTTCGCGGCTCAGCGGAGGGCGCGGACTTCATCCTGTAGTTGACCGTTGGTCAAGTGGGGTAGTCGCAGGTCTATCGGCTCATCCTGCGTGGGTCGGGAACCAGTCCTGAAGTTGTCCAGGATGTTGGGGCTCAGCGTGCTTCGGGAGGCCGCTGGAAAACGACTTCCGGGTGATCCGCAGTACGGCGGAGGCGGTCAGTTCCCGCTGAGCGCCCTGCGCGCCAAAGCTGCCGCCGCGGGACTGATGATGTCCCGCCGTCTCCGGGTGACGGGCTGATCGGTCACGTTGATCAGGACTTCGTAGACGGGGAGTTGGCGCACCGAGGATTCCGAGACGGACCGGCCGTCGGAGTAGCGCCAACCGACCTCGGCCAGCAACGCTGCGATTTTGTCGAACGGCAGTATGGAATCAGCCGAGGCCGCTGCAAACGCCAGGACAAGGAGGGTCGCCTGCGCCTCGAACTTCTCGTCGGACTTGGGAACCAAGCGACCGGCCAGATGCTCCCACAGTCCACTGGCATCACGTTGGGCCGCTACACCTGCCTTGGTCAGCAACAGCGTGCCCTTGTATTTGCGCAGCAGCCCCAGGGACTGCACGCCTTCGCGGAACCGCAGCAACGGGTAGCATTGGACCTCGCGGTTGTGCTTGCCGATCCAATCATTCATTGTGGGAACGACTTTGGCGGCTTCCTCCACGTCAGCCGGTTTGAGGTATCCGGCGGTCGTCAATGGAATGCCTCCGTCTTTGGCGCGGTCCAAAAACCACTGGTACGCCCGCAGGTTGGCGGCAACGGCGGCAGTGTCCAGCGTTCGCGAACCGGTCAGCGTGAGCGCCACCTTAGTCAGGTCGTCACCGTAGGGTGTGTACGTGAGCCGCTGAACAAGGTTGACCAGGCGCGCGTCGATGCCTGCCTCGCGTAGCACGAAGTACGCGTCACCGAACCCTTTGTTGATCCGTTCCAGCTCGAAAAGCGTGGGGTCGGGGAGCACCTCGGCCAGGCTGTCGGCGTCGACAAGGTGCCCGCAGTCCTCCGGTGGGGCAGCGCGCTCACCGTCGACGACGACCGCTGCAGGACAGTCGCTCTGAGCGGGAAGCACCTCTTCGAGGCGTAGCGTCAGCTTCCAGTTGTCGCCGTAGTCATAGAGGTAGTACAGGACGTCGCCGGGCTCACCGAGGGTTTCGTCGAGTCGAGTCTGGGCGGCGGGTAGGCCGTCGTCGTCCTCGGGCCACTCTTTGTTGTCCACGTCGTACGCGCAGAGGAACAGTTGGCTGTGGTGGTCGAAAGCGCCGCCGCCGAGTGAGAATCGATGTAGGTGCGAGTCGGTCCAGCCGAACGCCACCTGTAGGACCTGATGCAGTATGTCCAGCGTCAGGTTCGAGCGCAGGTCCAGCCGGCGCCAGATCGTTGGATCGCTGTCGTCGAGGTGCACCTGGACCCGGTAGACGACGACATCGCGCCGTCGCGCGTGACGCAGATCCGGGCGCGACTCTGGCTCCGAGACCAGCCGCAGGTACGGGCGAGCGCTCATTGGGCCCACCTTAAGGTGTCGGTATGCCGTTGTCGGAGAGGACGCTGCTGGAGGCCGCCGGTGATCGAAGCTACGCCCGCGGTGAAGACTACGTCCGTTACGTCCGAGGTCTCCGGATCGCCTCCGAGAAGGCGTATGCCTCGGTGCAGGCCAAGCGGGTCTACACGGTGGAGCTGGACTGGTCCGGTCCGCAACCCGATGGATCCTGCACGTGCCCGCACCAATCCAACGGCAACTTCTGCAAGCACCTGGTGGCGGTTGGGCTCGCGGTGATCGACAGCGGCGCCATCGACGACGTCACTCAGGCGGCCTCGGCCCTGGAAGCAACCGTGCAGGCAATGGACGTCGACGAGCTTCGCCAACTCGTCATGACCCTCGCTCATCGCGATGGCGAAGTGCGCCGGATGCTGGAGGTTCGCGCCACGGTTGCATCCGGTGACGACACGACCGCGAAAGCCGATTTCGAAGCCTATGTGCGAAACGCCCTGGAATTCCGCGGATTCGTCGACTACCGCGAGTCCTACGCGGTCGCGCAAGAGGCCAGTGAAGTACTCGACGAGCTTGAGAACCATCTGAACTCAGGGGCCGCCGAAATCGTGCGGCCGGGCCTGCTGTCCGCGTTGACCCTGTTGCGCACGATCACCGAGCAGGCCGACGACTCGTCTGGGGCGATCGGCAGTGAATGCGAACGGGCTGCTGAGCTCTACGCGCAAGCGTGTCGACTTGGTGAGCCGAACCCGGCTGAACTCGCCGGGTGGTTGGCGAGTTTCCGTGCTATGTCGCCGGGGTGGCCGACGCTGGTACTCGCGGATTTCGTTGATGTGTTCGACGATGAAGCGCTCGCGACCTACCGCACGGCGGTCGCGGACTTGGACCATCAACACGCTGGTCGCGACCATTGGAGCCGGTTTGAAGTCGACGCCATGTTGCTGGAACTCGCCGATCATGACGGCGACGTCGACCGGGCAGTCGAGCTGCTGAACGAGCGGGAGCACCCGCAGTACGGGGCGATCATCGCCCGCTTGCGGGAAGCCGGACGCGACGACGAGGTGGTGAATTGGATCGATCGGGCGGTTGTCGAAGGGCGAGTCAGCGGCCAATCCGGCGGTAACGACTATTGGCTGAGCCCACCTGCCGTCGCCGAGACGTACCGGGCACTCGACCGCACCGATGATGCAATCGATGTTCTGCGTAGCGATTTCGTTCGGCAGTCCACGGTCGGCGCCTTTCGGGCGCTGCTGGACTTCGCCGCCACGATCGATCGCGCCGATACCGAACGCGCCTGGGCGTTCGACCACGCGCGAGAATTGGCCGGTGGCCCCAGCGCGGGGTCGGTCCTGGTCCAGCTCTCACTGAGCGAGGGAGACGTGGACGCTGCCTGGGAGGCGGCCGACCGCTACGGTGCCGGCTGGGCATGGCAGGAACTCGCTACCCACGGGGCGGAGGTTCGGCCGGTCGCTGCCGCGGATCTGTACCGGGCGCAGCTTGAGAACGACTTGCAACGCCCCAACACCAGGCTCTACCCGAGCATTGCCGCGACGCTGGCAACGATGGCCAAGCTATATGAAAGTGGGGGCCGCAGCTCTGATTTCGCGTCGTACATCGCCAAGATTCGGCACGATTACGGCAGGCGCCCCTCGCTGATGAAGGCGCTGCAAGCCAAGGGACTCTGAGCTGTCATCACCTATGCCGGCGTACTTTCGCCGTGCCGGACGACGGCGGACACTAAAGGCTCAGTACGACGCGAGACCCGTCTGGGCGCTTCACTGCGACCTCTAGCTCGCCGCCAGTGGCCTCCACGTACTTGCGGAGTGTGTCGACGCGGCTGGTGCCCAGGTCGCCGTGCTCCATTTGAGAAACGCGGTTCTGCCCGACACCGATTGCTGCTGCGAGGGAGGTCTGGGTGTAGCCGGCGTCTTCGCGCAGCTCGCGGAGACGGTACTGCGCAACCTCGCGATCCATCTCTTCCTTGACTGCGTCGATGCGGGCACGGTTTCCCGGACGGCGACGTCGAAGATCGTCGAGCGTGGTCATCGTTTCTTCCCCTTTCTTGTCTTCGGCTTGGCGGCTGTGGCTGCGGCCGCCTGCGTCATCTTCTCTTGGTGTTCGGTGAACAGCCGGTCGGCGATGGGAACGTTCGTCGCGTACCACTTCGTCCAGTTCCCTGCTTTGTCTCCGGCGACGAGCATGATCGCTCGGGACTGGATGTCGAAGGCGAAGAGCACCCGGATGTGGGCTCCACCCTTGGTGGGGCGGGGTCGGAGTTCCTTCATGTTCGGGTGCGCCGACCCTTCGAGGGTGTCTACGAATGGCCGGCGCGTTACCGGTCCGTATTCCTCCAACTGCTCCAGCGCCGCGATCAGGTGGTCGTACTCCTCGTCGTCGAGGCTGTCGATCCATGTTTCGATGAGGGTTAGATCAACCTCCCACTTCCGCACGTCGACGATACTATCAGTTAAAACTGATATCAGCTAGAAATGATTCCCGCATGCTGTCGGTGGCAATGGGACCACTTTGGGGCCACACGTCATGCGCGATGCTGAACGACCTGCCCGTCAGTGAACGTCGCGCCTCGCGTTTTGGCGCCGGAACCGCCGACGACCTGGGTGTATGCGCTACCGCTACTTCCTGGGGGTCAAGTGGTCGCAGGTTCAAATCCTGTCAGCCCGACCAGAAAGAAACTCGCCGGCGAAACCGAGCGAGTTTTTTCGTGGTCGGGGGACAAGATGCGGGGGAGCCGAAACGTCCGGCAGCCCGACAATGTTCAATTACAGTTGTGTTACTCCAACTATAATTAGAGTATTGGGCGCTGAAGATGCAGTTGAACAGGCCGTTCGCCACGGTGACGCCAACGTTGGACGGCGACGTGCTGGGCGTCCTGGCAGGCGCCGACGCCACGTTCACGATCTCCCAGATCCAGAGCATCCTCACTACAGTGTCGGGCGAAGGCATCCGGAAGGCCCTCGCCCGCCTCACCGCCCAGGGCGTATTGCTACACGATCGGGTCGGCCGGACAAATATCTATCGGCTCAACACCGAACATCTTGCAGCCGAGCCGATTATGGCGCTCTCACGGCTCACTACCATCTTCTTGGAGCGGCTCGAAGGCCTCCTCGAGGGTTGGGGCGAGGATCTCGAGTACGCTGCGGTGTTCGGGTCCGCTGCTACCGGCCGGATGACCCTCGACAGCGACATCGACCTGTTCTTGGTGCGCGCATGCCCACTCGATCACGAAGACGGTCCAGACCGATGGGGGCAGCAGCTGACCGAACTCGCCCGACTGGTCACCGCGTGGACCGGCAACGACGCCCGCGTCGTCGAGTACACACAGGACGATCTTGCGGCAGCGGTCGCTGCCGACGAACCCCTGCTTCGTGACGTGGCCGAGCGGGCCCTGACCATCGCGGGGACGCGGGCCTGGTTCAACACGCAGTTGCACCCGATGGGGAGAACTCGGGCAGCGAGGAGATCCTGATGGCGGGTACACCACCCCGACGGACTGGCCGGGCGGGACAGCACTGGGGAAGCGATCGATCATCTGTCGCTGCGCGTTGGGGAGGAATGCCGACAACTGTGGCGTGCCCACAAGACGGTTGGCCATCATCGGAGCGGCGGAACATCACACCTAGGCGGCGGGCCTCAGCGGACCGCCGACACGTGCTATGACGGTTGCGTTATTTACCGTGGGTAATCTTTGCGAATGCTGCACGACGCACCGACGAGTCGCTGCCACACCACTCCGCGAACATCGATTCACCTGGGATGGTGCACCATTCGACACGCTGGACAACACCGCGGTCGAACTTTGCTGAAATGCCGCAGGCCGTGCGCCAAGCCTGAAAGGCACTTTGCAGAGCATTGTCAGGGGATAGAATGGCTTGCGGATCGGTAGCCGGAAGTAGCTGCAGTAGCAGAGGTTTCACGTGACTGTCAAGAGGTTCGGAGCGCAAACGGCGATCGTCGGCGCGTTGGTGTTCGCGGCCGTGGGCATGGGTACCGGTGACGCAAGCGCCGATCAGCCGGCGCCAACCTCACCCGGGGTGACGTGGGAGGTCAACAAGCCTCATTGGGACTTGGACGACTGGGATGACTTGGACCACTTGCGCCGCCGTCGAGGCCCAGACATCGACGGCCCCTGCGAGTGGGTCCCTCCCGCCGTTAAGGACTGGGTACCGAAGGCGGTCTGCTAGCGGCTGCCGCCCAGATCGACGGCGACCTCTACGTCGCGTCGCGCGTTATGTGATCTGAAACTGCGCGAAGATCCGGGCAGTCGGATCATGTTGCGGCTGTTGGAAATTCCGCTGCACCGTCGCCGGATCCGCCTCCGCTGAACGGCTATCCGGATGTCGCTCGGCGGGACTCGGTTTCGGTGTGCACCAATTCGACGCTGTCGCCGACGTCCACGGTGACCACGGCGGTCGCCTGGAACAGGCCGTAGAAGTCATCGGTCCGGGCGAAGGTGTGTGCGCGGGCGAACAACGGCTGCACGTCGAACACCCGCACCCGCAGCTTCTCCCGGGTGAGTCTGCCCAATTCCCGGCCGGATTCGGGATCGGTGATGATCTGACCCGATTCGGACTGCACCGCGAAGACCATGCCCGGCGTCACGCCCGACTGCGCACCCCGATTGATGACCAGTGTGTAGTCGTCCTCGACCAGTGCGACCTGACCGGAAAGGGTGCGCTCGTTCATGATGCCGCCAGCGTATTGCCTTCTCGCAGTGGCGAAGCCGACGCCGCGCCAACCCGAATCCGTGGCCGCGCGTTGCGGTCGTCAACCGACAGTAACGCCTCAACGGAACCCGCCGCGTCCGGTTCGGTCCCGAGCGTGAGTTCGACGGCCGTCTTGGCTTGGAACAGCGCGATCATCGCGTGCTGGTGACGCTCGGCGCCAAAGGAACTGAGGGCGAAGGTGAGTTTCTTGTCGACGTATTCGACCGACCGCTGCAGGTCCGACACCGGAATCTCGCCGGCCTGGCCGACGGCGCCGGGCTGGTGCTGATCGCCGAGCCCGCTGTACCAGCGGTGCCCGAGTGCGCCGAGGATCATCGAGCAGACCGGGATGACCACGACGATGCACATCAGGCCGAGAGCGTCGGGCGACGCTATCGCGCCGACGATGCCCAGCAGCATGAGGACCCCGGTGAGAATCAGCAGGCGAACGGTCGGCGGCACCGACTCTATCGTGCGACCCAGCTGCCCGACGATGCGGGCGATGAATCGGGCACCGTCCGCGCCGGCCTTGACGGCGATCCGTCCCACCTTGTCGGCGTGCTCGCGGGTCACCGGGGATTTGGGCATCGACCACACCCGCTGGTGCGGCCGTGGGTCGGCCGCCGTCGCCCCGCCGCTAGTCACACTCGCATCATCAACCACATCTGTATCATCGCGCGCGACGGGCCGATGCCGGTTCCGGCGCGCCGGAGAGGCGACATCTGTGGACGTGAATGGGGTTCAGCGGTTGGCGTCGATGAGGTCGAGCCCGAGCGCGGTGGTGCGGTGGATGACGGTTTTGCCGTCGCGGCGGCTGTGTACCAGCCGGGCCTGTCGCAGTGCCGTGGCCTGTGCGGATGCCGACGCGGGGCTGACGCCGAGGTTGCGGGCGAGGTCGCCGGTGGTGTGTTCGTCGGTCAGCATGCGCAGCACCGCTGCTCGGGTGGTTCCGAGAATCGCTGCGAGTGAGTCGGTTTCGGTGCCGATCTTAATGCTCAGATCGGTCGGGGTCGGGTAGGCCAGGACGACCGGATGGTCGCCGAGTTCACCGACGAGCGGCGACTCCGCCCAGAACACCGCCGGCGTCAGCACCAGGCCCCGCCCGCGCAGGGCGACGGTGTGGTGCTGCGGACTGTTGATCTCCAGGCAGTCACCCTCCCACCGGGCGCCCGGGATCAGCATGCTCAACGCGGCCCGGACGCCCTGCTGAGCCATGATGCGCCCCTGCCGGAGCAGTTCGGTCCGATGGTTCGCCTCGATATCGGGCCAGTAGGGTTCCAGCACAGCCGCATAGGCGCTCCTGGTCGCACGTCCCAACGCCAGCATCGCCTCACGATTCCCGGTGATGGCGTGCCGCAGATAGTGCGGGGCACCGGCACCCTCGGTGGGGCCGCGCTGGAAGACGGCCAGCTCGGCGTTCGCCTGCCGGGGGCCCAGCCGTTCGATCGACTGCATCCCCGCTTCGAAGTCGTCTCCCAGCACGGTCGGCGACAGTGACCACGAAAAATGGTCGACGACCGCCCGTCCCGATGCCGCCGACAGCGGGAATGCCGCCAGCGCGCGACAACGCCACCGCTGCCCCCACGGCGTGCGAATACCCTGTCGCAGCGCCCTGGCCGCGAACTTCATCTCCAACAGGGGAGCGGGTGAGGGCAGAAACCGCGTCGACGCGAAGTCATTGGCGGTGAAGATGAGCCGCACCGCGCCGCCTTACAGTCCGCTGCCCAACGATTCGAAGAGCACGCGATCACCATAAGCCCAGATCGTTCGGCCCGCCGGGGAACGGTGGCAGTTCCGACCGCCGATCGTTTCGGCGTCAGTCAAAATGTTGTACCGCCCGCGTGCACCGGGGTTTTAATCAGGCAGGCGAGGACGATCGGCGGGCAGCCGGCCACCGGGGGAACGCTGGCTTTGGGGGAGCCGGAGCGAGTGCACCTGCCCGCCGATCGGCCTTACCGGCCGGTGCCCGATCCCGGCGATCCAGCAATTGACGCACCGCCGCGCGTGAACCGCGGGCGGGGTAATGCCAGGGCAGGGAACGACGGATCAGAGCAGCCCGATCCGCTGCAGGTCGGTGACGTACTTGGTGATGACCGGCGCCGACACGTGCGGAATGTCCGGTTTGTTCTTATCCGGGCCGATCCGGGCTTGCCGCACCGCCGCCCGGAACCGGTTTGTCGGCCCGTAGGCCCCGACGGTCGGCTCGGGCGCCTGCAGGTCCTTGGCGAGGTGCACCAGGATCTGCAGCACCGAATGTTGGCGCTGCCGTTCCGGCAGGTCGCGCAGGCCGGTTTCGAAGCGCCGCAACCATTCTCCGAAGTCCTCGACCCGCTCGATCGGATACCCGGCCTCGATCAGCCAGTCGACGTATTCGTCGAGCCCGATGCCGTCGTCGTGCGGGTTCATCACGTGATAGGTCTGGAACCCGTCGGTGAACCGGGCACCGAGGGTAGCGATCGCCTCGGACACGAATCCGACCGGCAGCGCATCGTAATGCGCGCGTTGCCGCTTGCCGTCGGCGCCGAGCCGGTAGAACGACGCCGGTGCCAGACCGGTGGCCACCAGGCTCAGCGCCATCCGGGTGACGTTGTCGGACACGTTGAGCTGGCCCGCGAACCTGGTGTCGGCCAGGATCATGTCGCAGCGGAACACCGCGACCGGCAGCTCGCACAGGTCGTGCGCCTCGCGCAGCAGCACCTCGCCGGCCCACTTGCTGGTGCCGTAGCCGTTGGCGAAGTTGCCGTCGAGGGTGCGGGTCGCGCTGATGGCGCGGATGTCGGCGTCCTCGGTGAACGCCGACGGCTCGATCTGGTGGCGCACGTCGGCGGTCGACACATAGGTGTAGGCCTTGAGTTTCGCGGTGAGCGCGAACCGGATCAGCTCGGCGGTGCCCACCACGTTGGGTCCGAAAAACTCGCTGTAGGGCAGGATTCCGTTGACGAAGGCCGCGGAGTCGACGATCAGGTCCACGGTGCCGGCCAGCCGCCGCCAGGTCGGCTCGTCCAACCCGAGATCGGCTTCGCCTTTGTCCCCGGCTATGACCGTCAGCCGCCCGGCCGACAGTTCGTCGAAGTGTCTGCGCATCGCCGGGTCGGTGTCGAAGGTCTCCTCCAATCGGCGGCGGGCCTCATCGTCGGAGTTGGCCCGCACCAGGCAGATCACCGCGTCGTCGACCCGGCGCAGCCGCGTGAGCAGGTCGAGAACCAGATAGCGGCCCAGGTATCCGGTGGCCCCGGTCAGCAGAACGGTCCGCGGATTGCGGGTCGGGCGCGGCAGGGCCGGGGCGGCCCGCAGCGTGGCCGGGTCGATGAACTTGTCCAGCGTCAGATCGCTTGCGTGCACCTCGCGGGCATCCTGACCGTGCACCGACGCCAAGCTCACCGCGGTGGGGCCCGGCGCGGGCCGGGTTTCGCTGTCCAGCAACCGGCCCAGGCCGGCGACCGTCGGCGTCTCGAATACGGTGCGCACCGCGAGGTCGGTGTCGAGGGCGGTGTTGATCGCCGCGACCACCCGCATCGCCGAGATCGAATCCCCGCCCAGATCGAAGAACGAGTCGTCCACGCCGACCCGATCGATCCCCAGCACCTGGGCGCAGATGCCGGCGACGGTCTTCTCGACATCGGTGGCGGGAGCGCGATAGCGATCGGCGCTCTGGTAGTCGGGGACGGGCAGGGCGCGTTTGTCGAGCTTGCCGTTGACCGTCAACGGCAGCGCGTCGAGTGCCACCACGGCGGCCGGAACCATATATGCCGGTAGGCGTTTGGCCAGGGCGGCCCGCAGCGTGGCCGGATCGGCGGCGCCGGTGACATAGCCGACCAGACGCACGGCGGCAGGCCGGTCCTCGCGGGCGATCACCACCGCCTGCTCGACCCCGTCCAATTCGGCGAGGGCGGCCTGGATCTCACCGAGCTCGATGCGGTACCCACGGATCTTGACCTGCTCGTCGGCGCGGCCCGAATACCGCAGCTGGCCGTCCTCGCCCCACCGCACCAGATCCCCGGTCCGGTACATGCGAGATCCGGGCGGGCCGAACGGGCACGCGACGAATCGCGATGCGCTCAAACCGGTTCGGCGCAGATATCCGACGCCCACCCCGCGCCCGGCCACATACAACTCACCGACCGCACCGGGTGGGGCCGGCCGCAGCCACTCGTCCAGGACGAACAACGCCGTCCCCGGCACCGCGACGCCGATCGGAATACCGCAGGCACCGGTCGCCGCGGCCGTCGTCAACGGCGCACTGATCGTTGCGTAGATCGTGGTCTCGGTCGGGCCGTAACCGTTGAGCATCACCCGCCCCGGCGCGCACCGGTCCACCACCTCGGTGGGCAGCGCCTCGCCACCGACCATGAGCGTGGCCGATTCCAGGCCCCGCAGGTCCAGCGCGGCCACCGCCGCCGGGGTCTGGCTGAGGACGCTGACCTTCTCGGTGACCATCAGCTCGTGCAGATCCCGCGGTGAGCCCGACACCGCCTCGGGAACCACCAGCAGCCGGCCGCCGTGCAGCAGGGCCCCCCAGATCTCCCACACCGAGTAGTCGAAGCCGTAGGAATGACCCTGCGTCCACACCTGCCCGGCCGCAGGCGCGAAGCCGATGTCGAGCGCGTCGAACAGCCCGGTGACGTTGTGGTGGGTGATGGCCACCCCCTTGGGTATTCCGGTGGTACCCGAGGTGTAGATCAGGTAGGCGACGTCGTCGGGGGCCGGCATCGGCGGCGCGGTCGCGGGGTGCTCGGCAGCCGTGCGATCGCCCGGCTCGCCCACCTCGACGACCGCCACATCGGACCCGTCCAGCCGGTGGCGCAGCCCGGCCGTGGTGATCGCGGCGAGCGGCGCGGCGTCGCCGAGCATGAATGCCGACCGGGACGGCGGCATCGCCGGGTCGACGGGCAGATACGACGCGCCGGTCTTGAGCACCGCCAGAATCGCCGTTATCGCCTCGGCGCACCGGGGGAGCAGGACTGCGACGCAGTCACCCGGCCCCACCCCGTGCCCGGCCAGCCGGTTCGCCAGCCGGTTCGCGGACTCGTCGAGTTCGCGGTAGCTCACCGAGCGGCCCTCGAAGGTGACGGCGAGTGCGTCCGGGGTGCGCGCCACCTGTTCGGCGAACCGCTGCGGAATCGACGTCGGGGCGGCCGCGGGCCCGGACAGGACGGCCCGGTTGGACCACTCGCCGAGCCGCCCGTGCTCGGCGGGGCCGAGCGCATCGATCGACGACAGCTGCCGGGTGGGGTCGGCGATCATGCCCACCAGGAGCCGTTCGTACCGCTCGCACAGCGCGTCGATGCTCGCCGTGTCGAATGCCACCGAGTCGAACTCGACCCGAAGGACCAGTTCGTGGCCGGGAAGCACCATCGCCGACAGCGGATAGTGGTTGTGCTCGCGGTTGCTGAACCCGGTGATCGCCAACTCGTGGTTGCCGGAGAAGGCGCCGGCGTCGATCGGGTAGCTCTCGTACAGGAACAGCGTGTCGAACAGCTGATCGTGTCCGGCGATGTGGTGGATCTCGTTGAGCGGCAGGTGTTCGTGCTCGACGGTGTCGCTGTGGCTGCCCTGGAGCTGGTTCAGCAGATCGGCCACGGTGCAGGCCGATGTGGCGCGGGCCCGCACCGGCACGGTGTTGATCAACAGGCCGACAATCGAATCCGACCCCGCCAGCTCCGCGGGCCGGCCCGACACCGCGGTGCCGAACACCACATCGTGGCGGCCGGTCGACGCCATCAGCAGCTGCGCCCACGCCGCCTGCAGCACCGTGTTGACGGTGGTATGACAGGAGCGGGCCAACTCACCGACGGCGCGGGTGGTCTCGGCGGATATCCGATGCGATGCCAGGCCCCGAGGCCCCGGCGGCGCCAAAGGGGCCACCAGGGTGGGGGTTTCGAATCCCTTGAGCACCTCACGCCACGCCGCGCGTGCGGCATCGCGGTCCTGGGCGGCCAGCCAGCTGACAAAGGTCCGGTACGGCGTCACCGCGGGCAGTCGCTGCTCGAAATAGCCGGCGAAAATTTCCTGCATCACGATCGGGAGCGACCAGCCATCCACCACGATGTGGTGCAACGTCAGCACGAACCGGTGCTCGTCGCGGGCCGTCCGGATCAGGGCCCCACGTAAGGTCGGGCGGTCGGCCAGCTTGCAGACCGCGGCCCGCTCGGCCGCGCTCAGCCGCCGCACCTCCTCGTCGGGGTCCCGGTCGTCGTCGCGGATATCCAGATACCGCCATGCGATCACCGGGTCGGCGGGGATGACCTGCACCAGGTCTCCGAACTGCCGGCAGAACCGGGCCGCCAGGTTGGGATGTCGGCCCACCACGGCGCGCAGCGCGTCGCGCAGCCGATCCTGGTCGAGGACGCCGGCGAGGGTGATGTCCAGCTGCACCGAATACACGTCGACGTCCGCGGAATCTGCCTGGCCCCCAACGAAGGTGGAGTGGAAGAGCAGTCCCTCCTGCACCGGGGTCAACGGCAGCACGTCGGCGACCCGGTACCGCCGGGCCAGCTCGTCGATCTGGGGCTGGGTCAGCCGGGCCGGGACGATATCGGAGGGGGTGAGCCCGCCGCCCCCGGCCCGCACATGCGCGCAGATGCCGGCGATGGCGGCAAACCACAACCGGCTCAGGCGCCGCACCTGATCCTCGTCGACCGAGGACGGCGCCCAGGTCCAGGCGGCCTGCAGGCACGGACCGGTGTCCGCGCCGGCCTCCAGAACGCCCGCGTTGAGTTCCACGGTGTGCATCAACGGCAGGCCCACCGCCGACGCCGCGTCGGCGACCGCGAGACCGTCCTGGTCGACGCGCCAGAGTTCCCCGGAGACCTGGGCGGCACCCGCGCCGAGGCGCCCCAGATAATTGAACCCGATGACCGGATCCGGACCGGACAGGTCCACGTCGGGATTCAGATACCGCAACAACCCGTAGGTCAGACCGTCGGGCACGGCGCGCAACTGCTCCTTGGCGTCCTTGATCACCTCGCCCAGCGCCGCGTCCCCCGCGGCCACCTGCTCCCAGCTCAGGCCGCCAAGGCGCAGCGAGACCGGGTATTTGGTGGTGAACCAGCCCACCGTGCGGGACAGGTCGATGACCCCGTCGGCAGCCGCGCCGATCTCCGCCAGATCCTCCTTGCGGCCGTGGCTTTCGACGTCGATGCCGACCGGCTCACCGCCGGTGCCGAGGTATTCCGTCCACGCCAATCCGAAGGCGATCAACAGGATGTCGCCCACCCCGCAGTGAAAAGCTGCGGGCACCGCGCCGAGCATGTGGCGCGTCGTCTCGGTGTCCAGCGACACCGAGAGGCATCCCGCGCAGGCGTAGGTGTCCACCCCGGGTCGCACCGCGGGCAACGCCGGTGGGGTGGCCAGGATCTGCCGCCAGCTGTCGGCGAGTGCGGTGACCTCGGCGCCGCGGGCATGCTCGGCCAGGATCGAGGACCAGCGGGCGAACGAGGTGCCGCAGGCCGGCAACTCCACCGGCCGGCCGGCGTGGTGCAGCGCCCAGGCGATGTTGAGGTCTTCCAACAGGATTCGCCATGACACCCCGTCGACGGCGAGGTGATGGATCATCA
>NZ_JBSFPX010000058.1:0-36205 GCF_053588415.1 Mycobacterium sp. NPDC003449 | reverse complement strand
GCGCTACATCCCGCTCACCGTCAACCGGGTCACCGGCATCGTCTCGCGCGGCGGCTCGATCATGGCGGCCTGGTGTCTGGCGCACCACACCGAATCGTTCCTCTACACCCACTTCGACGAACTCTGCGAGATCCTGGCCCGCTACGACGTCACCTTCTCACTCGGCGACGGCCTTCGCCCCGGTTCGATCGCCGACGCCAACGACGAGGCCCAGTTCGCCGAGCTGCGCACCCTCGGTGAGCTGACCAAGATCGCCAAATCCCATGGCGTGCAGGTGATGATCGAGGGGCCGGGACACGTTCCGATGCACAAGATCGTCGAGAACGTCAAGCTCGAAGAGGAACTGTGCGAGGAGGCCCCGTTCTACACCCTCGGGCCGCTAGCCACCGACATCGCACCCGCCTACGACCACATCACCTCGGCGATCGGCGCGGCGATCATCGCCCAGGCCGGAACGGCGATGCTGTGCTACGTCACCCCGAAGGAACACCTGGGCCTGCCCGACCGCAAGGACGTCAAGGACGGCGTGATCGCCTACAAGATCGCCGCGCACGCCGCCGATCTGGCCAAGGGGCATCCGCGGGCGCAGCAGCGCGACGACGCGCTGTCCAAGGCCAGGTTCGAGTTCCGCTGGCACGACCAGTTCGCCCTGTCGCTGGATCCCGACACCGCACGCGAGTTCCACGACGAGACGCTGCCCGCCGAGCCGGCCAAGACCGCACACTTCTGCTCGATGTGCGGCCCGAAGTTCTGCTCGATGCGTATCACGCAGGACATCCGGGATGCCTACCCGAATGGCGTTCCGGACGAGATCGCCCAGGGCATGGCCGAGAAATCACAGGAGTTCGCCGACCACGGCAACCGGGTGTATCTACCCTTGACGTCGTGATGACGAAGTGAAGTTCCTACCGCTGACCCCGCCCGGTGACACACCGCACCGGGTGATGACCATCGCCGGATCCGATTCGGGTGGCGGCGCGGGCATCCAGGCCGATATGCGGACCTTCGCCATGCTCGGCCTGCACGGCTGCGTCGCGGTGACGGCGGTGACGGTGCAGAACTCGGTCGGTGTCAAGGGTTTTCACGAGGTACCTCTCGACGTCGTGGCCGGCCAGATCTCGGCCGTCACCGGCGATATCGGCATCGAGGCCGCCAAGACCGGCATGCTGGCTTCCGCCGACATCATCGCCACCGTGGCCGAGACCTGGCGCGCCGAGGGCCTGCACGGCGCGGTACCACTGGTGGTCGACCCGGTCTGCGCGTCCATGCACGGTGACCCGCTGCTGCATCCCAGTGCGCTGGACGCACTGCGCACCGACCTGTTCCCGCTGGCGACGCTGGTCACGCCCAATCTGGACGAGGTCCGCCTGCTCACCGGCATCGACGTGGTGGACTCCGCCAGTCAGCGCGAGGCCGCGCGTGCACTGCACGCGCTCGGGCCGGGCTGGGCGCTGGTCAAGGGCGGGCATCTGCGCTCGTCGGCGGCAAGTCCCGATCTGCTGTTCGACGGCAACGAGTTCCACGAGTTCGATGCGCCGCGGATCGACACCGGCCACGACCACGGCGCCGGGGACACCCTGGCCGCAGCCACGGCATGCGCCCTGGCACACGGCTATTCGGTCCCGGATGCGGTCGAGTTCGGCAAGGGCTGGGTGACCGAATGCCTGCGGGCCGCCTACCCGCTGGGCCACGGTCACGGACCCGTCTCGGCGCTGTTCCGGTTGACGACATGAACATCGACGACATCGCAGGCGTCGTCCACGAACCAGCGGGCACGCCGAGAGGCGTCGTGGTGCTCACCCACGGCGCGGGCGGTAACCGCGAATCGCCTTTGCTGATCAGGATCTGCGACGAATGGAAAGGCCGGGGCTGGCTCGCCGTCCGCTACAACCTGCCCTACCGGCGGCGCAGGCCGAAAGGACCTCCGTCCGGGTCGGCGGCCGGTGACCGCGAGGGTATCGCCGAGGCCGTCGCATTCGCCCGCGGCCTCACCGACGGTCCGGTGATCGCGGGCGGGCATTCCTACGGTGGCAGGCAGACCTCGATGGCCGTCGCCGACGAAGGCCTCGACCTTGACGTCTTGACCCTGTTCTCCTATCCGTTGCACCCGCCAGGCAAACCCGAACGCGCTCGCACCGAACATCTTCCACGCATCGACGCCCCCACCGTGTTCACCCACGGCTCGTCCGATCCGTTCGGCACGCTCGACGAGGTGGGTGCGGCCGCGGCACTGGTCGGCGGACCCACGGAGTTGGTCGCGATCACCGGGGCGCGGCACGACCTCGGCTCCAAGACGCTCGATGTGCCCGCCCTCGCGGTGGACGCGGCGCTGCGGCTGCTCGATATCGTCGAGCCATGACGAATCCTCTCGGGCCACCGGGATACTCCGGCCCGCCGGCCTACGGCCCACCACCCGGCCACGGCTATCCGCCTCCGCCACCGCAGCCGTATTCGGCGCAGACCGGGTACACCCCGCCGAAGAAGTCCGGGGCGCTCAAGTGGGTGCTGATCGCGGTGGTCGCGCTGGTGGCGCTGGTCGTCGCGGCGGGGATCGCGGTGTACTTCGGGACCAAACGCGATTCGACCGAGGCCACCGAGGTCAAGAGCGGCGACTGCCTCGCCGACATCCCCGACAGCAGCCGGGTGCTCTACGTCAAGACGGTGCCCTGCGACCAGCCGCACAAGGGCGAGGTTTTCGCGGTGCTGCCGATGCCCGACGGCGACTTCCCCGGCGAGGCCGAGGTGGTCAAGTACACCGACAAGTGCGCACCGGCGCTGGCCCGGTATGCCCCCGCGGCGGTCGACGACAAGGCCATCCAGCTGTTCGTGCTGTACCCCACCGCTGACTCGTGGCAACGCGGAGATCACACCGTGACATGCATCGCCACCAGTGAAAACCCCCGCGCCGGGAAAATGGGGTAACGCACTACTCTACGTCGGCGGCGCCCGCCGGGCCGACACTCGTCGCATGGTCGAGATCGACAGCCCCCGGCGATCGCTGCCGCTGGAGGCCACCCTGGCGCTGGCCACCATCGTGCGGGCCGTGCGGGTGACGTCCGAGCACGACGACTTCCCGGTGGAGACCCCCTTCACCGTCGTTGCCGCAGAGCCGATTCCGGCTCGGATCAGCAGGAGGAGAACATCATGAAGTTCATCGTGCACTGGACGCAGTCGCAGACGAATTACCGCGACGCCGTCGAGAAGTTCAAGAAGACCGGCGGCCAGATTCCGGAAGGGGCGACCATGCTCGGCCGTTGGTGGGGCATGAACGGCCAGGGTTTCGCCGTCGTGGAGACCGACGACGCCAAAACCATGTTCGAGTCCGTCGCGGAGTGGGGCGAATTCCTCACCTTCGACATCACCCCGGCCGTCGAGGATGCCGAGGCCGGCGAGGTGATCGCCAAGCTGTTCTAGCTCTGTCGCGCCGCCAACACCGGTCGCTCGTCGAACCCGACCAGTCCCTGCACCGCGTCGGCGATCCGGAACACCATTGCCTCGTCGTGGGGGTGGCCCACCACCTGGACGCCGGTCGGCACGTGCTCGTCGGAGAACCCGCTGGGTACCGACAGCACCGGGCAGTGATTGGCCACGTTGAACGGACTGGTGAGGTGGCCTTCCCAGTAGTGCTCGCGGCGGCCGGACGGCGTGTCGATGCCGTCGAGGTATTGTCCATCGGCCGCAAGTGAAGTCACCGCCGAGGTCGGGCACAGCAACGCGTCGACTCCGGTCATGGCCGCGGCCAGGTCAGCCCGCATCCGGGTGTCCATGGCCAGCGAGTCGATCAGCGAATGGCGCCGCGCGGCGGCCGCCGCGTCCTGCATGAAGCGGCGGGTGTATGGGGCCAGTTCCGGTTCGCTGCCCGCTGTTTCGCGGGTCATGGCGGGTCCGAGGATGTGCCCGAAGTGCGCGAAGATGGTGTCCCTGACCATCGCCGTGGTCCACGGCAGGTCGATCTCGACCACCGCGGCCCCGGCCCGCTCCAGCACGTCGGCAACCGCACGGGTATTCGCGATCACCGAGTCCGCGACCGGGAAGTCGCCCAGCCGCATCGCCAGGCCGATCCGCAGGCCGCGCACGCCGCCGTCCAGCCCGGGCGGCAGACCGCCGGCGCCCCACGACGCGTGATCGGCCGGGTGCTGTCCGGCCAGGACGGCGGTCAGCAGCGCCACATCGGCGACCGTGCGACCCATCGGCCCGTCCCCCCGGTACCAGTCCGCGGACAACGGCGGCAGTCCGGGGATCCGCCCGTAGGGCGCCTTGTAGCCGACCGTGCCGGTGAATCCGGCGGGGATGCGGGTGGATCCGGCGATGTCGGACGCGGTGGCCAGCGTGCTGAACCCGGCGGCCAGTGCCGCCCCTGCGCCGCCCGACGAGCCGCCGGGCGAGGTGTGGCGGTTCCACGGGTTGCGGGTGACACCCCACATCGGCGAGTGGGTGACGGTGGCGCAGCTGAACTCCGGGCTCGTGGTCCGCGCGTGGATGATCCCGCCCGCGGCCTTGATCCGCTCGACCACCGGGTGGTCATGGTCGGCAACCCGGCCGCGATGCGCGGCAAGGCCCTGTTCCAGGCGCAGGCCGGCGATGGCGTGTTTCTCCTTGGTGGCCACGGTCAGTCCCAGCAGGGCGGGCGGCTCCTCGCCGGTCGCGGCGCAGCGGGCGTAGGCGTCGGCGGCCCGCCGGGCCTGGGCCCTGGCCTCCTCGAAGAGGGTCTCGGTGAAGGCGTTGATGCCGGTGGCGGTGTCTCCGTTGTGGGTCTCGATCTGCGCGATCTGCGCATCGAGCACCTCCAGCGGTGAAACATCCAATTTCCGAAACGCTTTCACCGCATCCGTGGCAGACAGATAGGCCAGCGGCGCCAGCACTGCGGTTTCCATCAGGCCCCGGCCGCGAGGGCGCCGTTGACCATCTCCCAGGCCACGCCGGTCAGCGCGTCCACCCCGGCGGACATGTCCTCGTCGGTGCTGAACTCGCGTTCGCAGTGGCTCACCCCGTCGACCGACGGGATGAACATCATCACGGTGGGGACGATCCGGTTCATCGCCACCGAGTCGTGGCCGGCCATGGTCCGGATCGGCCGGACGCTCAGGCCGAGGTCGGCCGCGACCTTCTCGGTCAGTTCGATACCGGCTTGCGGGTAACGCTGAATGCCGCGGATATCGAAGTCGTTGACGTTGATTCGGATGTCGTGCTCGCGGGCGATCTCGGCGATGTCGGCCAGCAGGCTGGACCGGGCCGCGGCGACGATCTCGGGCGATGCGGAGCGCAGGTCGGCGACCATGTGCACCCGCCGCGCCACCACGATCGGTGAATTGGGTTCGACGTTGAACCGGCCGACCGAGGAGACGATGGCCTCGTCCTCGAACTGGCGGATCACGTCGTGCACCAGCAACACAACCTTGCTCGCGGCGACGAGCGCGTCGTGGCGGTCGGCCATCGCGGTGGCGCCGGTGTGGGACTGCTCGCCGACCACCTCGATGTCGAGCTTCTGCGTGTACCACGAGAAGTCCACCGCCCCAAGGGTGATGCCTTCGCGTTCCAGAATGCGGCCCTGTTCGATGTGGATCTCGGCGTACCCGGCCACCTGTGGCCGCTCATCGGTACCCCGGTAGCCGATGCCTGCGAGGGCGTCGGCCACCGACACCCCGGAAAGGTCACGGACCGCCAGCATCTCGGCCTCGTCCATCAGCCCGGCGAAGACCGACGACCCCATGATCGACGGGGCGAAGCGGCCGCCCTCCTCGTTGAACCAGTTGACGACACCCAGGTTGTACCGGACACCGGCACGGTTGTCGGCGACTCGTTCCGCGACGCGCTCGGCGGCGTGCAACGCGGCGATGACGCCGTAGGCCCCGTCGAAACGACCCCCGAGCGGCTGGGAGTCCAGGTGCGATCCGATGAGCACATAGGGGGCTCCCGGCACGAACTCGGCGAGGGCGAACATGTTGCCGATACCGTCCACCCGCACCTCCCAGCCCCGGTCCGCCGCGAAGGCGGCCATCCAGTCGCGGGTCAGCTTGTCCTCGGGGGTCGCGGCTTGCCGGTCCACTCCGTCGTTGTCGGTCGCGCCGAACGTGGCGACGTGATGGAAGTCGGCCAGAAAACCGGTGGCGGGCATGGTGAATCTCCTTGTGGTCAAGACGAATTCGAAATCAGAAAACGCGATCAGCCGACGCGCCTGCGGGTTTCCGGCACCCTGGTGAACAGCAACAGTGCCAGCACGACGACGGCGGCCGCGGCCATGTAGTAGCCGGGTGCGGCGTTCATGCCGATCGTGGAGACCAGCATCGTCCCGACAAACGGTGCGCTGCCGCCGAAGACCGCGTAGGCGACGTTGTAGCTGATCGCCGCGGACGTGAAACGGGTTTCGGTGGTGAAGATCTCGACGAAGAATGTGTAACAGCCGCCGCCGTAGATGCACAGCGGGATCACGAACAGCAGCTGGCCGGCCATCGCCAACGGCAGCGAGCCGCCGGTCACCAACATGAAGCACGGCACCGACAGCAGCGCCAGCGCCGCCGACCCGGCGATCAGCATGGGTTTGCGGCCGACCCGGTCCCCGACGATCCCGCACACCGGGAGGAGCAGGGCGTAGAGGGCCATCGCGATCGCGTTGGCCAGCAGCGACTGGTCGCGGCTCAGGTTGCCCGTGGTCTGGACGTAGGAGACGAAGTAGCCCGAGAGGAAGTAGAAGCCCATGGCGGTCAGCCCCATCACGAAGATGACCTGCAGCATCCGGACCTTGTTCTCCCGGAACGCCGCGCGGATCGGGCTGTACTCCTTGTGCTCGTGCTTGGCGAGCACCTGCTGGAACGCCTCGGATTCCTCGGTTTTCGCGCGGATCCAGATTCCGAACAGTGCCAGCGGCAGGGCCAGCAGGAACGGGATGCGCCACCCGTAGGAGGTGAACGCCTCCGACGGCATGGTCGAGGACAGCACCAGGATCAGGGTCCCGCCGAGCACGGACGGCAGCGCGGTGGCGGCGATGGTGACGTTGAGCCAGAAGCCGCGGCGTTCCAGCGGTGCGTGTTCGAACACGAACGCGGGCGCACCCACCGACTCGCCGCCTGCGGAGAATCCCTGGATCAGCCGGCAGAGCACCAGCAGCAGCGGGGCGGCGACGCCGATACCGGCGTAGGTGGGCAGGACTCCGATCAACGCGGTCGCGAGGCCGATCGAGAGCAGCGTGATGAACAGGACCTTGCGGCGTCCGATGCGGTCGCCGAGCGCCCCGAAGAACAGACCGCCCAGCGGGCGCATGAAGAAGGCGACACCGAAGGTGGCGAAGGTCGCGAGCAGGCCGGCCAGCGCGCTGCCACCGGGGAAGAAGAGTTTGGCGAGGGTGACCGCGGACAGCCCGTAAAGGGTGAAGTCGTAGAACTCGATGAACTGCCCGATGCTGCCGCCGGCCAGCACCCGCTTCTGCATACCGGAACTGCGTTGCCCGTCGGCCGGCTGCGGGATGGTGGCTACGCCTTGTTCCTGGTCCGTCATCGTCATGGAACTCTCAGATCGTCGGGGATCGCTGTGCAATCAGTGTGGTGATCGCCCTCACACACGTCCAACGAAAAAGATTGCACAGGCCGTTCGAGAAAAACGATCAGTCGGCGTTGGCGTGCAGGTCCACACATGTCTCTTCGAAGGCCAGGGATTTGCGGGTCGGTCGCGTTCCCGCGAGGCGGACCAGGACCACCTCGATGGGTGGCAGTTCATCGGCGAGTTCGAGCGGCACCACCCGGGCCCCGGTGTAGGTCATATCGTGGGCCAGGCGTCGGCTCAGGGTGGAATAGCCATGGCCCAAACTCACGTACGACCGGACGGTTTCATAACCGGAGACGTAGTGCCTGACCCGCGGCCGCAGCCCGAGCCGCTTGAAGAAGTCGAGGTAGTACTCCCGGGTGTGCTGGAGGTCGAGCAGGATGTACGGCTCCTCCTCGAAGTCCCGCAGGTGTACCGCGACGTCCGGGCGGGCGGCGCGCGGATGGTCGGCCGAGACCAGCACATGCGGCGGGATGCGTTCCAGCACCCGGGAGTCGAACTCCGTTCCGACGCCGAGGTCGTACATCACGGCGACCTCGCAGATGCCGTCGCGCAGTGCGCGGATCAGTGTTTCCTGGTCGCCCTCGAGGAAGCTGACGTCGATCCCCGGGTGGCGCTGCTGCAGGGCGGTCAGGATGTTCGGCGCGTGGAACGGCGCGATCGGCGAGAAGATGCCCACCACCAGGTCACCCACCAGTTCCTCGCGTTCGGCCCGCACCGAGTGGAACAGCTGGTCGGCGTCTTCGAGGAAGGTCCTGGAGCCGACGAGCAACCTGCGCCCCTCCCCCGTCAGACGCAGGCCACGGCTGGACAGGCGCTGAAACAGCTCGGCGCCGACTTCACGCTCCAGCTGATGAATGGCCGCCGACAGCGTCGACTGGGTCACGTTGAGCTCGAGGGCGGCCGCGCGCATGTTCTCGTGCCTCGCGACCGCCGTGAAGTACCTCAATTGGACCAGCGTGAACGACTTCGCCATGACGGAATGATGCCCGCAGGTGACGAGCGCGGACTACGGCCGGCCGAGCGTCGCCCAGAAATCGGTCAGGGCACGGGCACCACGCACCGGATCCTGCAGCATCCACCAGTGTCCGAGCCCGTCGAGCACCTCGGTGCGGGCCCCGGCCCGCTCGGCCGCGCGGCGCCGGGTGTCGTTGGTTCCGATGAACGGATCGTCGGCGGCCAGTATCGCCAGCCCCGGCCGCGTCGCGGCCGTCTCCAGCGCGCGGCCCGCCTCGGCCATCGCGGGTTGGCGCGCCGAGCGGTAGAGCGCAAGGATCGCCCGGCCCATCTCCGGCCCCTGGTGTGGCGCCATCAGGGTGGCGGTGTCCAGTGGTATGCCGAAACCCGTCATCCGTTCGGCCCGCTCCTGGGCCGTGCCGTCCAACATCGTGGCGATGTTCTGCTCGCCCTCGCCGGGGGTCTGCCAGACCTGGGCGAGGTCGTGCCAGACGTAATCCGGGTCGAACAGCCCGACGACATCGCTGACCCAGCTGCGTACGAGTTCCGGCCGGTGCATGACGACGTTGAGCACGTGGCCGCCGCCCCAGTCGTGCCCGACGATGTCGACGGGTTCGTCGAATCCCGCGAGTTGCTCCTCGAGCCAGTCCCGATAGGCGATGAAGGTCGCCGGGAAGTCATCCGGCAGTGGTGCACCGAATCCCGGCGGAGGCAGCCGCACCACGTCGTCACGCCCGAGCGCATCCACCAGCGGAGTCCAGATTGCCTCGGTTTCGGGGTTTCCATGCACCAGAACGATCGCCATGGTCACCATCCTGGCATTTCGGCCCTCGACAAAGTACCCGGTACCTGCGGTACTGTTTGCGGCATGGATCCGAAGATTTACGACGCGGTGATCGTCGGAGCGGGCTTCGCCGGGATCGGCGCGGCCATCCAGCTCAAACGCATGGGGATCGACGATTTCGTGATCGTCGATCGCGAGGACGACCTCGGCGGCACCTGGTATGTCAACCACTATCCGGGCCTGGCCGTCGACGTGCCCACCACCACGTACTCGTACTTTTTCGAACCCAATCCGAACTGGTCACGGCTGTTCTCCACCGGTACCGAGATCAAGCAGTACGCCGACGACGTCGCCGACAAGTACGACGTCCGTCGCCACATCCGGTTCAACACCACCGTCGAGGGCGCCCGCTGGGACGACGAGGCCGGCGTCTGGCGGGTCGCCGTGGTCGACGGCGAGTCGCTGAGCGCGCGATACCTGTTCACCGCCACCGGTTTCCTGTCCCAGCCCCGCACGCCGGACATCCAGGGGATCACCGATTTCGCCGGCCGGGTCATCCACACCACCGACTGGGACGACGACTACGACCTGCGCGGTCGCCGGGTCGCGATCATCGGCACCGGGGCCACCGCGGTTCAGCTCATTCCCGAGCTGGCCAGGCAGGTGGCGGATCTGACCGTCTACCAGCGCACCCCGATCTGGGTGGTGCCCAAGATCGACGTCAGATTCTCCGCGCGGGCCAAGGCCCTGTTCGCCCAGATCCCGTTGACCCAGCGGGTCGTCCGCGCCGTCACCGACGGCATCTATGCGTTCATGGTCGACACCGCGGTGCTCAAGCACCGGTACTTCCGCCGGCTCAACATCGCCGCGGCCGACCTGGCCAAACTGCACCGATTCGCCACGATCCGCGACCCGGAGCTGCGCCGTAAGCTGGCGCCCGATTACGACTTCGGCTGCAAACGCCCGACATTCTCCAACGGCTACTACCGGGCATTCGCCAAGCCGCATGTGCACCTGCAGGCCGAGGGCATCGAGCGCATAGAACCCGACGCAGTCGTCAACGTCGACGGCACCAGGACGAGGATCGACACCCTGGTGCTGGCAACCGGTTTCGACCTGTGGGAAGCCAACTTCCCGGCCATCGAGGTGATCGGCCGCGACGGGCGCAACCTGGGCAAGTGGTGGCGGGACACCAGATTTCAGGCCTACCAGGGTGTTTCGGTGCCATATTTCCCGAACTTTCTCAGCCTGGCCAGCCCGTATGCCTTCCTCGGGCTGAACTTCTTCAACACCATGGAATACCAGATGCGGCTGATGGACCGATTGTTCGCGGAGGTGAAGCGCCGCGGGGCCACCACCTTCGAGGTGACCGAGGAAGCCAACAGCCGGTACCTGGACCGGATGACCGAGGCGTTGGGCGATTCACTTTTCACCCTGGGCAACTGCGCGTCGGCGCGGTCGTACTATTTCAATCCGAGTGGCGAGGCAACGCTGCTCCGGCCGATGACGACCCGCCGGGCCGTCGCCGAGGCCTCACGATTCCCGTTGAGTGACTATGCATTTGCCTGACCGGAAAGGATCATCTGTGACCGAACGCAATCATCCGCTGGCGAGACTCGCAGGCTTGGGGGTGGCCGGAGTCGGCTTGGCGCACTTCACCAGCCCGCGGTTGTTCGAGCCGCTCACCAAACCGGCCTTTCCACGCGGCACCCGCCAGCACATCTACACCAACGGCGGTATCGAAACCGTGCTCGGTCTCGGCCTGTCCGCCCGCCGGACCCGACCGCTGGCGATCGTCGGGACCATCGGCTACCTCGCCTACCTGGCCGGCAATGCGGTGCGTAACCGGTAGCGCCCCAACAGGGTCAGATCGAGCATGGCCGCGACGGCGGCCCGGGCCCTCGGGGTGTCCCGGTACCCCATCAACCGGCCGAGATCGATCACCAGGGACTGTGCGGTATGGACGGCGAACCGGGCCCGGCCCGCGGACCACTGCGGGCGCAGCGGCATGACCAGATCGATCCACGAGCCGACGGCGGCGCGCTGCAGATCGCGCAGGATCTTCTGGTCGGCCGGGCTCATGTTCATCCGCTCGGTGTAATAGACGTAGTCCAGTTCCGGATGCGCGAAGGAGCGGGCGACGTAGTTGTCGATCAGCGCGGTCAGGGCCAGCTCGGGATCCGCTGCGGTGGAGGCCAGCAGTTCTGCCGTATCGGCCGAGAGCCGGTCGGCGGCCCGGCGGAAACCCGCCGCTAGGATGTCGGCCTTGCCGGAGAAGTACCGGTAGATGCCCGAGGCCGGCATGCCGACCGCCGCTGCGATGTCCTCCATCGTCGTGTCGCGGTAGCCGCGCCGGTTGAACAGCCGCATCGACTCGGTAAGCAGCGCTTCGTATTTGGTCGCACCGACCGGCACGGGCGCCGGCTCCGTCACGGCATCGTCGTCGGCGGGCAGCTCCGGCACTTCGGCGGTGAGCAGGGTGTCGACGATCTCGGCGAGCATCTCCCGGATCTGACCGGCAGGCAGTTTGGCGCGGTGGTCGACGATGCTGCCAAGCACGCTGAGCACCGCGGTCGACAGGGTCCAGCGTTCGTGCGAGCTCAGGCCGGGGCGCAGCGTCCGCAGTGGCCGATGGATCCGCTGGTGCACCGTGCGGACCTGAACGTCGAGCAGGGTCTGATCTTCGCCCTGCAGGTAGCGGCCCTCCCAGCGGAACAGCCCGCCGGATTCCCGGTTGGCCAGGGCCGTGTCGGCCAGCGCATCGGTGAGCCGGCGCAGCTGCAGGCGCGCCTGTTCCACATCGGTGGCGTCATCTCCTTCGTCATCGGCGAAGGCGGTGGCGTCGGCCAGCTGCTGGCCCAGATTAAGCACCGCGCCGCGAAACAGCTCGTACTTACTCGAATAGTGCCGGTACAACGCGGCGGCCGAGATTCCCACCCGGGAAGCGATCTCCTCCATGCTCACCCCGTGGTAGCCCAGGGAGCTGAAGGCCTCCGCCGCGGCGTGCGCGATCTGGGCTTTTCGGTCCTTGGGGCGGCGTCGCACACCGGATGCGCCGCGGTCGACGGGGCCGGGCGGGGTACGCGCCATTCCGACACGATAAACGGGCCCAACGATCCGGTCAAAGCGGTACCACGTCGAAGAATGAGCATTAACATAGACCGTTTGAGTCGCGAAGGGGGAATATGAGTTTTCGGGCGGTGTACATCGGGATCGCGGGTGCGGTCATCCTCGGGATCGGGCTGTACCTGATGAGTATGTCGGTATACCTCGACGACTTCGATCAGTACGGCATGCAGATCCCGTGCGGAACCAGCTTCTCGGCCCATCTCGACCAGGCCGCCGCGGCCGGCGACGAGTACATCGGCAAATGCGGGTCGGCACTCACGGCCCGGCGGCTGTGGACCATCCCGGTCGTGGCGGTCGGGACGCTGGCCCTGATCGCCGTGCTGATCCGGGCCGTCCTGTCGCCGGCCCACGAATCGCTCATGCCGAACCGCGACAGCACCTGATCTACGATCTCGGGCGTGACCACTCCCGGGGGGCTGCAGCGCAGACTCGGCACCGGCGACGCCGTCGTCATCGGCCTGGGATCGATGGTCGGCGCGGGAATTTTCGCCGCCCTGGCCCCCGCGGCCGCGGCCGCCGGGACCGGTCTTCTGCTCGGGCTCGCGGTGGCGGCGATGGTCGCCTACTGCAATGCCACCTCATCGGCCCGGTTGGCGGCGCGCTACCCGCAATCCGGCGGCACCTACGTGTACGGCCGCGAGCGGCTCGGCGAGTTCTGGGGTTACACCGCGGGGTGGAGTTTCATCGTCGGCAAGACCGCGTCCTGTGCGGCGATGGCACTGACCGTGGGCACCTACCTGTGGCCGGACCGGGCGCATGCGGTTGCGGTGGCCGCGGTGGTGGCCCTGACGGTGGTCAATTACACCGGGATTCAGAAGTCGGCCCTGCTGACCAGGATCATCGTCGCGGTCGTGCTTGCCGTGCTGGCCGCGGTGGTGGTGCTCATCGCCGGCTCGCCGAGCGCCGATACCGCCCGGCTCGGGCTCGGCGACGATGTCACCTCCGGCGGCGTGTTGCAGGCGGCCGGGTTGCTGTTCTTCGCCTTCGCCGGGTACGCGCGCATCGCGACCCTCGGCGAGGAGGTGCGGGATCCGGCTCGCACCATTCCCCGGGCGATACCCATCGCGCTGGGCATCGCCCTGGTCGTCTACGCGGTGGTCGCGGTCGCCACGTTGTCCGTGCTGGGCGCCGCCGGGCTGGCAGCGGCGCCCGCACCGCTTGCCGACGCGGTGGCGGCGGCCGGCGCCGGTGGCTGGCAGCCGGTGGTGCGGGCCGGGGCGGCGGTGGCCGCGCTCGGATCACTGCTGGCGCTGATCCTCGGTGTGTCGAGAACGACGCTGGCGATGGCCAGGGACCGTCATCTGCCACGGGCGCTGGCCGCCGTACATCCGCGGTTCGCCAGCCCGCACCGGGCCGAGATCGTGGTGGGCATCGTGGTCGCGATCCTGGCCGCGTTCGCGGATCTGCGTGGGGCGATTGGCTTCTCGTCGTTCGCGGTGCTGCTGTACTACGCGATCGCGAATGCCTCGGCGTGGACGCTGGGGCAGCGTGTGATCCCAGTCGTCGGCCTCGTGGGCTGCCTTGTGCTGGCGTTCACCCTGCCGGTGCCGTCGGTGATCGCGGGCCTGGCGGTGGTGGCCGCCGGCGCCGCGGTCTACGGTGCCCGCCGCCTCATGCACTGACCGACTCACACCGCGAGCGACCGCGTCTGTACGCCGACACGCCGCGCCTGGCGTACCTGAGCGGTCGCTCGCGGTCAGGTTATGCGGTCGTACCGTCCACCAGAACCGCTGCGGCGGTGCACATGTGTTCTGGCACTGTGGAACCAGGTCATGGCCGTCAACGCGACCGGAACCTATTTGGCCACAAAGGCTTTCCTGCCGGATATGATCGAGGCCGGGTGGGGCCGGATCGTCAATATGAGCTCGGTGTCCGGGCAGCGCACGGCCACCACCGACGAGGTCGCCGCGGTGTTCGCGTTCCTGTCCAGCCAGGATGCCAGCTACCTCACCGGAACCACCGTCGACATCAACGGCGGCAGCCACATGCACTGACACGACACCGGGGCCGAACATCATTTGCCCGACTAGCAAGACACCTGTCAGACTTAATCTAAATATGTTGCTGCACTGAGATTACCCAAGTATCATCGATCGTATGTTCGAGTTGCTCGATCTGTCGTCGCTTACCGACGCGGCGCTGATCGACGCACTGGAGAGCTCCACCCGCGCCGAGGCGGTCGCCGCCGCCGAACGCCTGGCCGTCATCGGCGAAGTCGTGGCTCGGCATTGTGATGACGAGGACGACCGGTCGGCGCATCTGGCGGTCGACGGCTGGGACTACGCCGCCGCCGCAGTCAGCACGGCATGCAACCTGGGCCGGCACGCCGCTTCGGCCCAGATGTGTATCGCCCGGGCCCTGCGCGAGCGGCTCCCGAAAGTCGCCGAGGTGTTCGCCCGCGGCGAGATCTCGGCGAAAGTGATCTCCACCATCACCTGGCGCACCCAACTCGTGATGGATCCTGAGGCGTTGGCGTTGATCGACGCGGCCCTGGCCCTAACCGCCACCAGTTACGGCGCTTTGTCGGTGGACAAGACCGAGCAGGCCATCGATGTGTGGGTGGAGAAATTCGACCCCGCGGCGGTGCGCCGTGGCCGCCACGGCGTGCGTAGTCGTGACATCAACTTCGGTGACCCCGACGATCCCAACGGCACCGTGTCGATCTGGGGACGGTTGTTGGCCACCGACAGTGCCGTGCTGAAAAACACGCTGACCGAGATGGCCGCCACCGTGTGCGACGCCGATCCGCGCACCATGGCCCAACGCCGCTCCGATGCGCTGGGCGCGTTGGCGGCCCGCGCCGAACGGCTCACCTGCCTGTGCGGTACCGCGGACTGCCCCGCCGCCGGCGCCGATCCCCGCTCCGGCAGTGTGGTGATCTACCTGCTCACCGATCAACTCCCGGCGTCCACCGAGACCATCGAAGAACACCCCAAAGACAGTGCCGTCGAGGACGCTGCACCAGCATGTGCCCCGCCGACCGACGCGCCGCGCGATCCACGGCTACACGGGGACCCCGAGGATCCGCGGGCCAACCGCGCACCGACGGTCACCGGCAGCCCCGCGGTCATCCTCGGCGGCGGCATCGTCCCGGCACCCTTGCTGGCCGAGTTGATCGCCACCGGCGCCACCGTGAAACCTGTCGCAAACGCCAGTGCACTCGGCGCCGAAAACCGCTACCGGCCGTCGGCGAAACTGGCGGCGTTCGTCCGACTGCGCGATATGCGGTGCATGTTCCCCGGCTGCGGTGTCGCCGCGCAGCATTGCGACCTCGACCACGCCATTCCCTGGCCACAGGGGGCGACGCATCCGGGCAACCTCGGGCCCAAATGCCGAAGCCACCACCTGCTCAAGACGTTCCCGGCAGCCGAGGGTGGCTGGACCGACGTGCAACACCCCGACGGCAGCCACACCTGGACCGCCCCGACCGGACACACCTACAGCACCACCCCGTACAGCCGAATCCTGTTCCCGCAGTGGAACACCCAAACATCGACCCCACCACCGGCCGGGCCGGCACCCACACTCCTGGCCAACCGCGACATCAAGATGCCCACCCGACAACGCACCCGACAACAAACCCGCACCCAACGCATCAACACCGAACGCCGACTCAACGAAGAAGGCGGCAAAGCCCCGCCCCACTAGCGTGCGCTGCGGGCGTTCATCGGGTGTGATCGACAATCGTGATCCCGTTGAATTGAACCCGTCGCGGCCCGCACCGACAACGATTTCGTCGTCGGGCCCAGATGAGCGGCTGGACTTGCGCCGAACCATCGGCATCGGCGCCCAGCACGTGGTGGCCATGTTCGGCGCCACCTTCCTGGTTCCGGTGCTGACCGGTTTCCCTCCGGCGATCACCCTGCTGTTCTCCGGGATCGGCACCATCCTGTTTCTGCTTATCACCGGAAACCGGCTGCCGAGCTATCTCGGGTCGAGCTTGTCGGTGATCGCTCCGGTCACGACCGCCGTGGCCACCATCGTGCTGTACGGAATCCTCGGGGTGCGGATCTGGCTGACCAACCACGTCGACTTCGCCAAGCCGGTCAATCAGATGACCGCCGCCATCCCGCTGATCGTCTTTCATGGGATGAGATTGCTGGAATTGCTCCGCAGCGTGGTCAGACGTTAGGCGGAGGCTCGCCCGCCCAATCGGTGAGTGGGGCTGCTATGACGTCGCCGAACGCGAGTTACTCGCCCAGCGCGTTGACGGCCCGGGTGAACACCGCGGGCAACGCAGCCGACACCGGGGTGATGCAGACCCGCACCGGACGGAATCCACTGCCGTGCAGCAGGGCTGCGGTCAGGAACCGGTAGCGGCGGGTCAACGCCCGCCACTGTCGGTCGTAGTCCTCGGGCCGGTCGGCCAGCACGCAGCCGACGAGCAGTTCGGCCGCTCCGAAAGCCAGGCCCATCCCCTCACCGGTGAGCGCATCGATGTACCCTGCGGCGTCACCGACCAGCAGCACCCGGCCCGCGGTGCGGTGGCGCACCTTCTGCTGTAGCGGGCCGGCGGCCCGGTCCTGACCGTGCGGCAGGCCGTCGATCCGCTCGGTCAGTTCGGGAAACTGTCTGAGGTGCTCGTCGAACCCACCGCGAGTGGACTTCAGGATCGCCACCCCGACGCAGTCGTCGCCGACCGGCGTCACATATGCCTCGGTGTCGTGCGCCCAGTGCACCTCGACGCAGTCCGACCACGGCGCGATCTGGATATGACGTCGGATCCCCCACCGGCGTCGTCGCACGTCACCGCGGGTCAGACCGAGCGAGCGCCGGATCGGTGAGTGCAACCCGTCGGCGGCGGCCAGGTAGCGGGCGCGAAAACCGGCCGCGCTCACCGACATCGCATCCTGAGTGACCTCGCCGACCTCGCCCTGCACCACCTTCGCCCCGGCCGCGGCCGCGGCATCCGACAGCGCGGCGTGCAGAACTGTGCGCCGGACTCCGCGACCGGCTCCGTTGCGGAACCGCGCCTCGGCGGTCCGTCGGCCGTCGAGATACCGGATGCCGTAAAAGGGCTTGCAGGCAGTCCCGTCGATGTGCACCCCGAGCCGCTCGAGCTGGCGCACCGAATGCGGCATCAGACCCTCGCCGCACGCCTTGTCGATCGGACCACGACGGTGCTCGACCACGACAACCTCGAGCCCGGCGCGCGCGGCGTGGACCGCGGTGGCCAAACCGGCCGGACCACCACCCGCGACCAGCAGGTCGATCACGTCAAGCTCTGCAGCGCATCGTCTTCGACGCGGATCCTGGTGCGCAGCAGTACGGCGTTGGCCGCGGAGAACAGCAGTGCCGTGATCCAGGCGCTGCGCACCAGCGGCAGGGCGGCCCCTTCGGCGACCACGGCGACGTAGTTCGGGTGCGGCAACAGCCGGTACGGGCCGTCGGCCACCCGCCCCGCCCCTGGCACCACCACCACCCGGGTGTTCCATTGCCTGCCCAAGGTGGCGATGCACCACCAGCGCAGGGCCTGGGCCGCCGCCACCACAGCCAGCATCGGCCAGCCCAGGGCGGGCCGGAACCGGCGTCCGCGCGCCTCGGCCAGCGCACCGGCCAGCAGCCCGGTGTGCAGCACCACCATCACCGGATAGTGGCCGGCACCGAATTCCTTGCCGCCGTTGGCCTTACTCCATCGCAGGTTGCGCTGTGACACCACCAGTTCAGCCACCCGCTCGGCCGCGATCGCCGCGATGAGTGCCGGGTAGAACTTGATCCGCATCAGCGCCACCGCAGCAGGACGAGCTCAGAGCAGAATCCGGGGCCCATCGCCATCAGGACTCCCGGGCTACCGGCAGGCGGCCGCTTGCGGATGGTGTCACGCAGCACATGCAGCACCGACGACGATGACAGGTTGCCCACCTCGGCCAGCGACTGCCAGGTGAGATCCAGTGCGTCGGCCGGGAGATCCAGGGTGTCGATGATCGCCTCGATCACCTTGGGCCCGCCGGGATGGCTCACCCACGCCGCCACATCGGGCACCTGAAGACCGTGTGCGCCAAGGAATCCGCTGACATCATCGCCCAGATACCGGCCGACGAAATCGGGCACCTCGGCGCTGAGCACGATCTCGAAGCCGCCCGTGCCGATATCCCAGCCCATCGTGTTCAGCGAGTCCGGATACAGGTGGCTGCGGGAGTCCAGGACATCGGGGCCGTGCGGATCGAGGCGGGCCGCACGGTGCTCACCGACCGCGACGACCGCGGAGGCGCCGTCGCCGAACAGCGCACCGGCGACCAGCGTCGGCATCGACGGATTGTCCTTGCGGGTCAACGAACACAGCTCCACCGACACCAGGACCGCGACCTTGTCCGGCGCGCCACGCAGATAGTCGTTCAGCCGGGCGATTCCGGCCGCACCCGCCACACAGCCCAGACCGAAGATCGGGATCCGGCGCACGTCGGGGCGCAGGCCCAGCCGTCCGGCGATACGGGCGTCCAGCGACGGCACCGCCGCACCGGTGACGGTGGTGGTGACGATCAGGTCGACGTCCTCGGGGCGCAGCCCGGCCTCGTCGAGTGCCCCGGCCAGCGCCGCGCATCCGAGTTCCGTCGCGTGTTCGATGAACAGGTCGTTGGTTTCGCCGAAGTCGTTGAGACGCGCGTATTCCTCAACGGGCCGGACCAGGTAGCGGCTCTCGACCCTGGCACTTTTATGCAGGGCCCGGACGATGTCGGCGACATCCTCATACCCGGGTAGGTCGAGCAGGGCCTGGGTGACCTCGTCCTGGGTATATCGGTGGGGCGGAAGAACGCCATGGACACCGGCAATGGTGCTGTAGTTGGACACTTCCGCGAGAGTAATTCCCATATCGGTTCAACGGGCAACTACCCGTGTTGGTTCAACGAACCTCCGATGAAATCCGAGTCGTCGATGCCCGGCGGGTATCAGCGGTGGTGACGCCGGTCTTTCGGCGCGACACCGTTGGCCCCGTCGATGGACTGCGCGTAGCTGGCGACCGCGTACGCGACCGCGGGGCCGGTGATCTCCAGGGCCCGTGGGTCGACATTGTCGAGCGTGTCGGCGCGGGTGTGGTAGTTCGCATCGAAGGCCACGCCCGGCTTCCCGCCCCACAGCCGGGCCTGCACCTCGGTCTTGCGCTGCGAGGCCCCGGTGGTGACACCGCCGATCGGCACACCGGCGGTGAGGAACGGGGCGTAGTCGGTGGTTGCGCCCAGCGGCATATCGGCGGGCCGCACCCCGGCCAGGTTGAGGTAGCCGGCCAGAGTCCGCTCGATGCCCGCCGAACCTTCCGGCACCCGTTTGGCGTCGGCCACCCCCGACTGGTCGCCGTCGATGGTGAAGTAGCCGGCGTTGGGTGAGCCGAGCATGTCGAAGTTCAGGTACAGCGCGATCTGGTCGAGCTGGTCGGGTGAGAGTCCACGAACGTATTGGGTCGACCCTTCCAGCCCGGTCTCCTCGGCACCCCAGAACGCGAACCGCACCGCATTGTGCACCTGCGGCGACCCACCCAGCTGCAGCGCGGTCTCCAGAACCGCGGCCACACCCGAGCCGTTGTCGTTGATACCGGGGCCACCCGCGATGCTGTCCAGGTGCGCGCCCACCATCACCACATCATCGGTCGAACCGGTCTTGGTCTGCGCCACCAGGTTTCGTGACTTCACCATCTCGGCGGTGTTGTCCAGGGTCAGCCGCACCGGCGCGCTGGTCTGGCGCAGCGCGGCGTCGGCCGTCCGGTCGATGACGCCGACGGGCACCTTGAGCTGCCCGTAGTAGCCGCTGGTGAACAGCCCGGCGGGGCTGGGCCTGCTCGTGCTGACCACCAGCAGGCCCACCGCACCCTCCGCGAGCGCGGTGTTCTGCTTGACCACGATCGAGCATCCGGTGTCGTCGACGACCGAGATGGCACCCTTGACGTTGACCGACCCGTAGTCGCGGGCCGTGCAGCCCGCGGGCCGTCCGGGGCGCAGGGTCGGCGCGCGCAGCCCGCCGCGGGGTGTGGTCAACAGCAGCGAGGCCTGGTCGGCCGGGTAGCGCCGGCCGGCGACGACCAGGTTGGGGTTGCCACCCCCCGTCGTTCCCAATCGTTCGAACTCGGGTGTCTGCACATCGAAACCCTTGTCCCGCAGCAGCTGCGCGACGTAATCGATGCTGGCGTCGTAGCCCGGCGTGCCCTGCGACCGGTTGCCGTCGTTGGCCTCGGCGACCTCCTGGAACTTACGCAGATGGGCGAACATCGCATCGAGCGTGACCTTCTCGGCGAGTTCCTTCGGCAAATTCGGCGACGGGTCCGGTGTCGACCCGCATCCGGCGAGCCCGACGACGACGAGGACCACGACCAGGAGTACGGCGGGGACCGCAGCGGCCCGGCGCGCCCTCACTGCGGGCTGATCCGGTTCCGGGTCCGGTCGTCGCGGACCGGTATTCCGTTGCGGCCCCGCTGATCCTGTGCATACAGCCCGATGGCGTATCCGACGCCTCCACCATGAATCTGCAACGCGTTCCGGTCCACGTGCTCCAGGGTATCGGTGTTCTTGTGATAGTTGGGATCGAACGGCTGATCGGCCTGCCCACCCCAGAGACCGGCCTCCTCGGGGCTCATCTTGTCCTCGGCGCCGGAGAACAGCCCACCGGCGGGAACGCCGGCCAGGGTGAACCCGTCGTAGTCGGAGCGACCATCGAAACTGGTGTCCCGCGGCGCCTTTCCGGCCTCGTCGAGGTAGGCCGACAGGGTGCGTTCGATACCCGCCGAGCCCTCGGGGACCCGCGGCCTCCCGCGCTCGTCGGGCGGTGCGGACTGGTCACCGTCGTAGGTGAAGTATCCGGGGTTCGGCGAGCCGAGCATGTCGAAGTTGAGGTACAGCGCGAGGTCCTTGAGGTCGTTCTCGTCGAGGGATTCGACATAGTTCGTCGACCCGAGCAGACCCTCCTCCTCACCACCCCAGAAGCCGAACCGGACCGCGTTGTTGACGTCGGGTGAACTGCCCAGCTGCAGTGCGGTTTCCAGGACCGCGGCCACGCCCGAGCCGTTGTCGTTGATGCCAGGGCCCTCCGGCACGCTGTCCAGGTGCGCGCCTGCCATCACCACATCGGAGGTCGAGCCGGTCTTGGTCTGGGCGATGACGTTGCGGGTCCGCTCGACCCGGACCCCGGCGTTGAGCCTGATCGAGGTCGGGCCGGGGGCGGAACGAAGCCGCGCACCCTCGTCCTTGGTGACGCTGACGACCGGGATCTTGACATCGGTGCGCTCACCCAGCGTTCCACCCATCTGGTCGCCGTCCTCGTTGTTGGCGACGATCATGGCGACCGCTCCACGCTCGGCCGCCATGGCCTGCTTGACCCCGAACTGGCAGGTGCCGCGGTCGACCAGCACCACCGCGCCCGCGACCGGCAGGCCGTCGTAATCGGAGGCCTGGCAGCCCGGCGAATCCTCCGCCCTGGCCGCCACCAGCGGACCCGCCACACCTTCGGACGCCGTACCGATGGTGTACTCCAGCGGCTTGGCGGTGACCGCCTGACCACCGACGGTGACCTGCGGGTCGTCGGCAAACGGCAACCGGACCTCGAATTCGGGGGTTTGCACGTCAAAACCCTTATCGCGCAGGGCATTGACCACGTAGTCGACGCTGGCGTCGTAACCGGCGGTGCCCAGCGCCCGGTTACCGTCGTGTGCGTCGGCGATCTCCTGCAGCTTGGACAGATGTGCCATCATCGCGTCCGCGGACACCCGTGCGCTCAGGTCCTCGGCGAACTGAACGGCCGCAGGCGACGTGCCCGCCGGTTGGCCCTGGGGCTCGGGTCGCAGTTCGGTCTTCGCGTCACAGCCGGCCAGCCCCACGGTCAGCGCCATGACGCCGAGAACCGCCCCCGTCGAAATTCGTCGCATTGCACCTACGGTAGCCGCTGGACCCGCGGGCCCGGCGTAATTCGATTGCGCGCCACTTTGCTGGGGTGGCAGAGTGTTGCCCGGCGTCGACAGGAAAGCAGGCGAAGCGGGGTACCGCGACGTTTCTGCGTGTTGCCGGCGACGCCATGGCACGGTTACTGCCCGAGGTTCGACTCCTCTCCACCACGATGCCGTCGCCGGGACCGGTGCACACCAACGGCCCTGCGGCCCACACCCGCCGGTACCGGGGTGTGGCGCCCCGCCAGCGGTGCGCCCCCGGCGGCGGTGTCCCCGTGCTGCACAGACGAATACACCGCCAGGAAAGGAGACCCGCCATGTTCATGACCGATCGAATCACCGTCACCGCAGGCCAGTGCGCGCTGGAGTACCGCGACGGAACGCTCGCGCGGGTCCTGGAGCCGGGCCGGCACCGGATAGCGGCGAGGGCCGCGGTGGTGCGGGTCGAGATGCGCGAGCAGGTGCTGACACTGGCCCCGCAGGAGGTGCTGACCTCGGATGCGGTGTCGCTACGGATCACCGTCGCGCTGCGATTTGCTGTCACCGATGCGGTGGCCTATGTGGAAGCGGCCGCCGACCCGATGGCCGCGGTCTACCTGGCCGCCCAGATCGCACTGCGCGACGCCGTGGCCGGGGTCGGCGCCGACGAGGTGATGCGCCGCAGCACCCGCATCGATGCCGCCGGGATCGCCGCGGCCGCTCGCGCGGCCGGTACCCGGACCGGTGTCGAGGTCCTCGAGGTCTTCGTCAAGGACGTCATCGTCCCGGCCGAGATCCGGGCGGCGGCAGTGCAGCTGGTGACCGCGAAGGCCAACGGTGCGGCGAAGCTGGAGGCCGCCCGCGCGGAGACCGCCGCGCTGCGGGCGCTGGCCAACGCGGGCAAGCTGCTCGAGGCCCACCCGGCGCTGGCCCGGCAGCAGCTGGTCCAGCACGTGCCCTACGGGTCGCGGGTGGTGCTCGCCGTCGGCGACGACGCCGCGCCGGTGGTGGCGCCCGATCCGGACTGACCGTCCGGGTCGGGCGTCACCCCGCCCCGGGCGGCGAACCGCGGTGCGGCCCTGACCTTTAGGCGCCGACGGGAGTGGGATCGAAAGCCCGCGGAGGCCCGCTGAGGTTGGCCTTCGCTTCGGCGCCGATCCGGTCCACGATCTCGATCTCCCCGGCCTCGAGCCCGTCGAGGGCGAACCTGGCCAGGTCGGCCGGGTCGCTCACCGAGCCTTCCGGGAACACGATCCCGGCGTTCTCGGCGAAGTCGAACAGCGTCTGGGTACCGATCAGCCCGGGCGCGAGGGCCGAGACCAGGGTTCCCTGGCCGGCGAGTTCGACGCGCACACCGTTGGTCAGTCCCCACTGCGCGGACTTGGCGGCGGCGTAGGCGGTGTTGCCGTCGACGGTGGCCCACGCCGCGGCCGACAGCACGTTGAGGATCGCGCCGCCGCCGTTGCGAGCGAGGACGGGCGCGAACGCGCGGATCATCGCGAGCGTGCCGTAGTAGTTCGAATCCATCACCGCCCGGATCGCGTCCAGATCGCCGGTCACGAGGTTCCCGCCCGCGGTGAACGCGGCATTGTTGATCAACACATCGACATCGCCTGCGCGGACCGCGGCCGCGTCGACCGACGACTGATCGGTGATGTCCACCGCCAACACCTCGGCCCCGGCGATATCGACGAGTTCGGGCCGCCGGGCAGTGGCGTAAACCTTCGCCCCGCGGCGCAGCAGGTCGACGGCGAGATGGTGGCCGAGTCCACGGTTGGTGCCGGTGACGAGTGCGGTCGCGCCGTTCAGTTTCATGTCTACCTCCATAAGGTGACCACTAGGTCATGTTAACCACCCGAGGCTCCCACAAAGTGACCGTACGGTCAACTTGTTAGGATCCGACCCGTGCCCCCGACCGTTCGCCCCCTACGCTCCGATGCGGCACGCAATCGCGAGTCGCTGCTGGCAGCCGCCGAGGAGGAGTTCGCGGAACGGGGCCTGGAAGCCTCGGTGGCCGATATCGCCCGCCGGGCGGGCGTCGCGAAGGGCACCGTCTTCCGTCACTTCGCCACGAAGGAGGAGTTGATCGCCGCGATCGTCTCCAGGCATATGACGGCGCTGACGACCGTCGCCCGGGAGCTGCTGGATTCCTCGGACCCGGGGGCCGCGCTTCTTGAGTTCCTGACGGTGGCGGCAGACCAGCGCCAGCAACGCGATCTGACGTTCTTGACCACGGCGAGCGCCGGGGACACCCAGGTGGCGCGGCTCTACGATCAACTGCACGCGACCGTCGTGTCGTTGGTGGACCGGGCGCGCGAAAGCGGCGCGGTTCGCCAGGACGTCACCGGTACCGACGTCTTCGTCCTGATCTGCGCACCGGTGCACGCCGTCGAGTATCTGTCCGACCCGCCCCCGGATCTGTGGCGGCGCTACCTCGCCATCATCTTCGACGGGCTGCGCCCGGAAGGCGCCCATCCGCTGCCGCGGCCCGCACCCAGCTGGCCGTGAGGTGGCGGTCCCCGGTGCCCGTCACGAGGGTTCGACGGGGCCGGCCGTCGCACTCAGCAGGCCGGCCAGTCGACGGGCCGCGCTCTCCGGCCCGGAGACCACGGGCAGGCCGAGTGCGGCCGCGAGGACGCGACCGGCCGGCGCAAGGGAGTACTGGCTCAAGAACACGGCGTCGAATTCCGGCGCAAGCGGGGTGAGCCGGTCGATCAGCGCACGCTCGAGACCATCCTGATCGCCGGCCTCCGTGGCCGCTTTGGCCTCGGAAACCACGACGCTGTCGAGGGTTGTCGCCACCCCGGCACGCGCCAGTTCGGTACCGAGCCGCCGGGTCGAGTCCTCGGCCGCAGCGGCGAAGGACGAGACGACGAGCACGCGTGGGTAACCCTCGCGGGCGATCTGGGCGAACGCCGACTCGTCGGGAGCGAGCACCGGGATCGGCGCGGTCCGGGCGACCTGCTGAGCCACCGGTCCGTACAGCGAACATGTCAGCAGCACGGCGTCGGCACGCTCGTCGACGGCGTGCGCGATCAGCCTCTGCATCCGGGCGATCAGGCCCTCGTCGAGGCCGCCGCGTGCGTTGGCGTCGTTCAGCAGCCGGTCGTCGAGAATGTTCCACACGTCGGCGGCGGGGAACTCGGCCGCGAACGCCTGCGCGGCGGGCGGGATCGCCGCCGGTACCGCGCTGACGAGGGCGATGCGGGGCGTGGTCACGAAACGAACTCCTTCATCCAGTCCGGTCAGGCATCTCGCCTGTTCAGCACGATGACCGCGGCGACCAGTGCCGCCACGATGAGGACCGCGAAGTACACCAGCGAGCCCACTTCGCCCCAGGGAATGTCGTAGCTGGGGTACAACCACTCCACGCCGAGGAACCGGAACATGTTGGCGAACGGCAGCCACGGCCCGATCCTGGCCCCGTTGCCCGGCATATTGCCCAGCAGCGGCTCGGCCACCAGCGGCCACAACAACAGCACCGCGACGGCGCCTGCCGCGACCCGCACCAGCGCACCGACACTCACCCCGAGCACCGCGGCCAGCGCCGCGTACAGCGCGAAGCCGCCCGCCACCTGCCAGGTCGCCGGGTTGGTCATGGTCAGCTGTGCACCGACAACGGGTTCGGCGACCAACCGGGCCACCAGCACCGAGGCCAGCACCATCAGCACCGCGCACACCGAGGAGAACGCGGCGCACACAACGGCTTTCGCGATCAGGACCACGGTGCGGTTGGGCGTGGCCAGGAACGTCGTCCGGATCAGTCCGCTGCGGTACTCGCCGGTCATCGTCATCGACGCCAGGACCATCAGCACCGGCACCCCAAATACCGCGACCCCCAACGCGGCGTCACCTGGCGGCAGCGGACTGCCGTAGGCGCTGCCCCCCTGCAGGGCCGCCAGGCCGAGGCTGAGCGCGGCCACCCCGATCACCGTCCACAGCGGTGAACGGGTGGTGGCGAGTTTGATCCGTTCGGCGTCGAGCGCCGCGAGTGCACTCACGGCCGGGCCGCCCGGTAGTCGACGGCGTCGTCGGTGAGTTTCAGATACGCCTCCTCCAGCGAGGCCTGCCGGGTGCTCAGCTCGTGCAGGGTGATCGAGTTGCGCGCGGCCAGATCGCCGATCACCTCGATCGCCACGCCGTGCACGCTCAGCACGGTTCCGCTCGGGTCGGCGTCGACCTCGAGCCCGGCGTCGGCGAGCACCTCGCGCAGGGTCTCCACCTGGGGGCTGCGCACCCGCACGGTGTCGGCCGCGGTGCCACTCACGAATTCGGCGACGGTGGTCGACACGATCAGCTTGCCCTGACCGATCACCACCAACCGGTCCGCGGTGTTGGCCATCTCGGCCAGCAGGTGGCTGGAAACCAGCACCGTGCGGCCCTCGGCGGCCAGCTCACGCATGAACGTGCGGATCCAGTGGATGCCCTCCGGGTCCAGGCCGTTGACCGGCTCGTCGAACAGCAGCACCTGCGGATCGCCGAGCAGCGCGGCCGCGATACCCATCCGCTGGGCCATGCCGAGCGACAGGGTGCCCGCGGTCCGGTCCGCCGCCGATTCCAGGCCGACGGTCTCCAGCACCTCGTCGACACGGCCGGCCGGGATCCGGCTGGCCGCCGCGATCCAGCGCAGGTGGTTTCGGGCGCTGCGGTTGGGGTGCGCCTGGCGCGCGTCGAGCAGCGCGCCGACGGTGCGCATCGGCTCCCGCAGTTCCCGGTAATGCTTGCCGTCGATCTTCGCGGTCCCGGCACTCGGATGGTCAAGGCCGAGGATGAGCCGCATGGTGGTGGTCTTGCCCGCACCGTTGGGCCCGAGGAACCCGGTGACCACGCCAGGCTCGACGCTGAAGGTCAGGTCATCCACCGCGCGTTGGGTTCCGTAGAGCTTGGTCAGCCCGGCCAGTTCGATCATCGCCGTCCAGTATTCCCGTATTCGCCTGCGATCGTCACCGCCGCGCGGGGCCGCTGGGGTCACTGCCCCGCGCCGACCGCGAGTGTGAATCCTCTGCGAGAAAATGGCCGATTTTTCGCAGAGGATTCACACTCGGCGGCTCGGCAGTGGGCGTCACACGGTCTCGACCACCAGATCCGCGACCGCCCGCATCCCGTCGGCATTGGGGTGCAGGGGTGCGGGCCGACCGGGTAGCGGCCAGCCGGGGCGCGTCGTCCACGGCCGTACCGACCAGGCGTGGTGATCCCGGCTCGCCTGCGCCGCACGCACCAGACCGGCACCGGTCTCGGCGGCCGCGGCGGCGGTGTGGGCTTCCAGGGTGGCGGCGACGTGGCGGCCGAGTTCGGCGTGCTCATCGGACAGCGGCGACGCGGCAGCCCCCGCCGGCGGCAACAGCGTCAGGTAGTCGACGAACAACACCGTGGCCCGCGGGGCCCGCCCGCGGATGGCCGCGCCGACCTCGACCAGCGACACCGCCACCTGATCCAGAGCGGTGTCGCGGGCGGCGGGATCGAGCAGGTCACGCAGCCGCGGACCGAGCACCGGCAGGCTATGCAGCACCCGGGGCAGGGCACCGGCCGTCAACAACGGCACGTAGCCGGCGTCGTTGCCGCCGATGGTGACGGTGATCAGGGTCTCGGACCCGTCGAGCGCGTCCAGTTGGGGCGGCGCCCCGTTCTGCCGCTCGCGCAGAATGTGCGCGGTGGTGGCCCCGGAGTAGGTGACGTCGACCAGGTCGAGGCCGAGGCGTTCGGCCACCAGGTGCGGATAGTTCCGGGCCGAGCGTCCGGCCCGGAACGGCGCACCGGGCGCCGACGGCTTGATCCCGGGCCCGGCCGCCATCGAACTGCCCAGGGCCACATAGCGACTGCATCGAGTCTGCGCACAGTTCGCGTTTTCGCGCATTTCTATGCTCTCACCGCAGTCTCGGCGAAGCCCGGCCCGCCGGTCACAGCGCCGGGCTGGAGGCCTGGGCCCAGAACCGTTTCGGGATGCGCCCGGCCCGACGGGCCAGATATCCGGCGGTGACGGCGCCGGACATGGCCGCGGCCATGGCCGGCGGATCGGAGGCCCGGGTCACCGCGGTGGCCAGCAGCACCGCATCGCAGCCCAGCTCCATCGCCAGGGCGGCGTCGCTGGCCGTGCCGATCCCGGCGTCGAGCACCACCGGCACCCCGGCCTGCGCGACGATCATCTCGATGTTGTGCGGGTTGGAGATCCCCAGCCCGGTGCCGATCGGCGAGCCCAACGGCATCACCGCGGCACAGCCGGTGTCCTCCAGCCGGCGCGCCAGCACCGGGTCGTCATTGGTGTAGGGCAGCACGATGAACCCGTCGTCGACCAATTGTTCTGCGGCCTTGACCAATTCGATCGCATCGGGCAGCAGGGTCCGCTCGTCGGCGATCACCTCGAGTTTGACCATATCGGTGCCGAGCGCCTCGCGGGCCAGCTGCGCGGTCAGCACCGCCTCGGCCGCGCCGCGACAGCCCGCGGTATTGGGCAGCGTCGCGATCCCCAGCCGGTTGAGCAGGTCGAGCACCCCGGTGCCGGCCTCGGCATCGACCCGGCGCATCGCCACCGTGGTCAGCTCGGTGCGCGACGCGACCAGAGCTTCCTCCAGCACAGCGAGATTCGGGGCGCCGCCGGTACCCATGATCAGCCGGGAGCCGAACTCACGGCCACCGATGGTGAGTTTGGAATCAACCACCCTGCACCGCCGTGACCACCTCGACCCGCGCCCCGTCGGCCAGGGTGCGGTCCCATTCCGACCGGGGCAGCACCGACCAGTCCAGGGCGACGGCGATGCCTTTCTCCGGAAACCCGCGGGTTTCCAGCAGCCCCCCGATGGTGGTCAGCTCGTCCACCTCGATGACCTCGTCGTTGATCGTGATGCTGATCATTTGACTCCCACATTCACTTCGAGTTCGGCCGCGATCCGCTCAGCGGTCCACGGCGCCAATAGAAATCCGTTGCGGCCGTGCCCGACGGCCACCAGGGTGCGCTCGTCGATCCGTTCGACGATCGGTACCCCGTCCGGTGTCATCGGCCGCAACCCGGCCGCGGTCTCGGCCAGCTCGTACTCGCCGAGCGCGGGGATGACCGCGCAGGCGTCGTCGAGCAGGTCCCGCACCCCGGTCACCACCGGTGCGGTGTCGCGGCCGTGTTCGTACTGGGTGGCACCGACCACCACACCGTCGGCCCGCGGCACCAGATACACCGGACGTCCGTGCACCCGGGCCCGGATCACCCGCTGCGGCACCGGCATGCAGCCCTTGCGCCACCGCAGCCGCAGCACCTCACCCTTGACCGGGCGCACCGGCAGGCCGGGCACGAGTTTCGGTGCGTCGACCCCGGTGGCGACGACGACCGCGTCGGCCGAGTCCAGGTCGGCCAGGTTCTCGACGGGCCCGGCCCACCGCACGGCCAGTCGCTCGCAGTGCGCGGCCAGCGCATCGACCACCGCGCGGTTGTCCACCGCAAGCTCCGTCGTCGCCCGGAAGCCGTGCCGGATGCCCTGCGCCAGCAGGGGTTCCACATCGCGCGCGGTGGTCGTGGGCTCGACCGGATGCCCCTGGGCCGCCAGCCAGTCGGCGACGGTGCGCAGATCGGCGACGTCGGCCCGGTCGACGGCGACCACCAGGGATTCGCGGGCGGTCACCACCTCCAGTGGCAAACCGTCCAGAAACCCCGAGTGCCACAGCCGAAGCGATTCCAGGCCAAGCCGCAGCAGCCGGTCCTCACCGGGCCAGCCCTCGCTGTGCGGGGCCAGCATGCCGCCGGCCACCCAGGACGCGCCGCGTTGGGTGGCGCGGTGCAACCGCACCGCCCAGCCGTCCAGCGCCGCCCGGCGGGCCACCGACAGCCCGATCACGCCGCCACCGATGACGGCGAGTGTGCGTGCCATATCCGCTCCTCCCTTCGCCGGCATGATCCGGATCAGGTGTGACGGTAAGGGCCGGTCCGTCGCCCACTCTCAGCCCCACGATCCCGGGACTCCCGTATTGCCAGTCCAGGGTACTCGGCGGGCACGCGCTACCGTCGCGGTGTGCAAACACCCGCCGACCGCCTGCGCCGCGCCGCGCTGTACCTGTGCACCGACGCCCGCCGCGAGCGCGGTGACCTGGCCGAATTCGCCGACGCCGCACTGGCCGGCGGCGTCGACCTGATCCAGCTGCGGGACAAGGGATCGGCCGGGGAGCAGCGGTTCGGGCCGCTTGAGGCGCGCCAGGAACTGGAAGCGCTGGCGATCCTGGCCGACGCGGCGCGCCGCCACGGCGCGTTGCTGGCCGTCAACGACCGGGCCGACATCGCGCTGGCGGCCGGGGCCGACGTGCTGCACCTCGGCCAGGACGATCTGCCGCTGGACGTGGCGCGCGGAATCATCGGCGACCGTCCGGTGATCGGCCGGTCCACCCACGACGCCGATCAGGTCGCGGCCGCGGTGGACGAGGCCGTTGACTACTTCTGTGTCGGGCCGTGCTGGCCGACCCCGACCAAACCGGGCCGGTCGGCGCCTGGTCTGGATCTGGTCCGCAGCACCGCGGCGCTCGCCCCGGCCAAGCCGTGGTTCGCGATCGGCGGCATCGACAGGCACCGGCTGGACGAGGTGCTGGCCGCGGGCGCCCGCCGCATCGTCGTGGTCCGCGCGATCACCGCCGCGGACGACCCGCGCGCGGCCGCGGCGGAACTCCGGGCCGCGCTCAGCGCTGCCGGTTGACCAACAACGGGATCTCGGCCGCGACGGCCCGCAGCCGCTGCCAGCTCGCCGCGAAGCCCGGATGCAACGCCAGCTCGTCGACCTGGTCCTCGGCCACCCAGCGCAGCTCCGAACTCTCCCGGTTGGGGACCGTTTCGAGTGGCTCGGGCGCGTCGGCGATCACGGTGGTGTAGGTCCACCTGGTGCCACCGGCGCCGGCGACCTCGGCGGTCACCACGGTGGTGCGCACGGTCAGCCGTTCGGCCTCCAGCCCGGCCTCCTCGTGGGCTTCCCGGACCGCGGCCTGTTCGGCCGTCTCATGGCTGTCGCGGGCACCGCCGGGTAATGACCAGGTGCCGCCCTGGTGGCTCCACGGCGCCCGGTGCTGCAACAGCACCGCGGCCGATCCGTCGGGCCGCGGCGCCCGCAACATCAGGCCGGCCGCACCGTGGCGCCCCCAGAACCGGGCACCGTCATCGGACATCACCCAGCCGTCACCGTCGCCACGCATCCGTTCAGGATAAGGACCGCTGCGGATTTCGGTGGGCCCCAAATTCGGCGCGAGCCTTCCCACGAACTCTTAGAATTCTTTTATAGAGTTGCAGCGACCCGAGACAGCCGAAAGCACCGAAACCAAATGAGGTCCTCGCGCAGGTGACCGTGGAGTTGGCACACCCCTCGACCGAGCCTCTCGCGTCCCGGTCGCCGACCACTCCTGCCCACCCGCGCTGGTGGTTCCTGTGGACCACTCCCGGCCGGATCCTCACCATCGGCCTGGTGCTGTCGGCGCTTGTGATCGCCAGCGCCTTCGCCACCTCCACCACCGTCAACGACCGTCAGCAGGCGCTGACGACGGTGCTCGACCACACCGAACCGTTGGCGTTCGCGGCCGGGCGGCTCTACACCACACTGTCGGTCGCCGACGCCGCGGCCGCCACGGCGTTCATCGCGGGCGCCGAACCTCGCGATGTCCGCCAGCGCTACGAGCAGGCCATCACCGACGCGTCGGTGGCGGTCACCCGGGCGTCGAGCGGGTTGACCGACGAGGAACTGGTGCAGTTGCTGGGCCGGATCAACGCCCGGCTCGCGGTCTACACGGGTCTGGTCGAGACCGCCCGCACCAACAACCGGGCCGGCAACCCGGTCGGCTCGTCCTACCTGTCGGAAGCATCGGCGATGATGCAGACCCAGATCCTGCCCGACGCCCAGCACCTGTACGAGGAAACCTCGGCACGCGTCGATTCCGAGACGACGGCCTCCACCCGGATCCCGACCCCGGTCATGCTGGTGGTGCTGGCCACCCTGTTGTTCGGGGCGTTCGCCAACCGCTGGCTGGCGCGGCGCACCCGGCGCCGGGTCAACATCGGCTTCGTCGCGGGTGGTGTCGCGGTCGTCATCATGCTGATCTGGGTGACCACCGCGCTGGTGATCTCGACATCGGACAGCCGCAGCGCCAAGGACACCGCCGCCGATTCCCTCAAAACCGTGACCAACCTGGCCATCACCGCGCAGCAGGCCCGCGCCGACGAAACCCTCGCGCTGATCCGCCGCGGCGACGAGGATGTCCGCAAGCAGTCCTACTACCAGCGCATCGATGTGATGCAGCAGCAGCTCTCGGACTATCTGACCCGCGACACCGGCATCGACAAGAGCGATCTGGCCGGGGCCGAGCAGCTGCTCACCCGGTGGCGGGCCGCCGACGACCGGATCAACGCCTACATCGCGGTCGGCAACTACCAGGCCGCGACCCAGGTGGCCCTCGGCACCGGTGAGGACGATTCGACGCCCGCGTTCGACAAGCTTGACGAGTCGCTGTCCAAGGGCATCGAACAGAGCCGCAGCCAGCTCCGCAACGACATCGCCAACGCCCGCCGGGTGCTGTCCGGTGCGACCGTCGGCGCGGCGCTGCTCAGCGTGTCCGCCGCGTTGGCGGTGGCGTTGGGGCTGTGGCCACGACTGAGCGAGTACCGATGATGAGCGCTTGCGCGAAGAAGAGACAACCGATGCGAAACGTCCTGATCCTCCTGGTGACGGTCCTGATGGCGGCCGGATGCAGTCAGAACGCACCCGCCCTCACCCTGCCCGCGGTGACCCTGGCACCGCCCACCCCGGCGGGTATGGAAGAGCTCGCCCCGCAACCGGTGCGGGCCCCCGGCTTCGATGAGGACGACGACGAGTGCAACCGCACCGCGAGCCTGCGCCCGTTCAGCGATCAGGCGGAGGCCGATGCCGCGGTGGCCAACATCCGGGCCCGCGGCAGGCTGATCGTGGGCCTCGACATCGGTAGCAACCTGTTCTCCTTCCGGGATCCGATCACCGGCGATATCAACGGCTTCGACGTCGACATCGCCGGCGAGGTGGCCCGCGACATCTTCGGCACCCCGTCCCAGGTCGAGTACCGCATCCTGTCCTCGGCCGACCGGATCGCCGCGCTGCAGAACAATCAGGTCGACATCGTGGTCAAGACCATGACCATCACGTGTGAGCGCAAGAAGCTGGTGAACTTCTCGACGGTGTACCTGATGGCCAATCAGCGCATCATGGCCGCCCGCGATTCCAACATCAATCAGGCCTCGGATCTGTCCGGCCGGCGGGTCTGCGTGGTCAACGGCACCACCTCGCTGAACCGGATCCAGCAGATCAGCCCGTCGCCGATCATCGTCTCGGTGGTGACCTGGGCCGACTGCCTGGTGGCGCTGCAGCAGCGGCAGGCCGACGCGGTCAGCACCGACGACTCCATCCTCGCCGGGCTGGTGTCCCAGGATCCCTACCTGCACATCGTCGGTCCGAGCCTCAACCAGGAGCCCTACGGGATCGGGGTGAACCTGGACAACCAAGGGCTGGTGCGCGTGGTCAACCGCACCCTGGAGCGGATCCGCAGCGACGGGACCTGGGGCACGCTGTACCGAAAATGGTTGACGGTACTGGGCCCGGCGCCGTCACCACCGGTCGCGAGGTACGTCGACTGATGACCGAACCAGACGACACCGAGGCACCCGACACCGGACCGGGAACCCAGCCGGCCAGTTTGGACGACCTCGAATTGGACTCGGCGTCGACCATCTGGCCGATGGCGACCCAGGCGGTGTACCGGCCCGAGTTCGACGACTCCGACAATCTGACGCTGGAAACCGGCGACACCGAACCGCACGAGCACGCCACGATGGCTACCCGGCTCCTGTCCCCGATGCGCCGGCTGGGTGGCGGGCTGGTGGAGATCCCCCGGGTGCCCGAGCGGGATCCGTTGACCGCCTTGATGACCGACCCGGTGGTGGCGGAGTCGAAACGGTTCTGCTGGAACTGCGGGAAACCGGTCGGCCGGTCCTCACCCGACGGCCATGCGCTGTCCGAGGGCTGGTGCCCGCACTGCGGCAGCGCGTATTCGTTTCTGCCGCAACTGTCCCCCGGCGACACCGTGGCCGACCAGTACGAGATCAAGGGCTGCATCGCGCACGGCGGACTGGGCTGGGTGTATCTGGCCTTCGACCACAACGTCAACGAGCGCCCGGTGGTGCTCAAGGGCCTGGTGCATTCCGGGGACGCCGAGGCGCAGGCCATCGCGATGGCCGAACGTCAGTTCCTGGCCGAGGTGACCCATCCCGGGATCGTCAAGATCTACAACTTCGTCGAACACGACGATAAGCACGGCAACCCGGTCGGCTACATCGTCATGGAGTACGTCGGCGGGACATCGCTCAAACAGGCCAAGGGCCAGCAGCTTCCGGTGGCCGAGGCGATCGGCTACATGCTGGAGATCCTGCCCGCGCTGGGCTACCTGCACTCGATCGGGCTGGCCTACAACGACCTCAAACCCGAGAACATCATGATCACCGAGGAGCAGCTCAAACTGATCGACCTCGGCGCCGTGTCCCGGCTGAACTCCTACGGATATCTGTACGGCACACCGGGTTACCAGGCGCCCGAGATCGTGCGGACCGGGCCGACGGTGGCCACCGACATCTACACGGTGGGCCGGACCCTGGCGTCGTTGACGCTGAAGCTGCGCACCCGCCGGGGCCGCTACGTCGACGGCCTGCCGTCGGAGGACCCGGTGCTGGAGACCTACGACTCGTTCGGGCGGATGCTGCGCCGGGCCATCGACCCCGATCCGCGGCGCCGCTTCATCAGCACCGAGGAGATGTCGGCCCAGCTGCTCGGTGTGCTGCGTGAGGTGGTGGCCACCGACAGCGGCGTGCCGAGGCCAGGCCTGTCGACGGCGTTCAGCCCGTCCAGGTCGACGTTCGGGGTGGATCTGCTGGTGGCGCACACCGACGTCTACGTCGACGGCCAGGTACATTCCGAGAAGCTGACCGCGCAGGAGATCGTCAGGGCGCTGCCGGTGCCGCTGGTCGACCGCTTCGACGTCGGGGCGCCGATACTGGCGGCCAGCGTGCTCAGCCAGCCCGTCCACACGCTCGACCAGTTGCGCGCGGCACGGCACGGTTCACTCGACGCCGAGGGCATCGACCTGTCCGAATCCGTCGAGCTGCCCCTGATGGAGGCCCGCGCCCTGCTCGATCTCGGCGATGTCGCCAAGGCCACCCGCAAGCTCGACGATCTGGCCGCCCGGGTCGGCTGGCGCTGGCGGCTGGTCTGGTTTCACGCGGTGGCCGAGATGCTGTCCGCCGATTATGACTCGGCGACAAAGCATTTCACCGAGGTGCTGGACACCCTGCCCGGTGAGCTGGCACCGAAACTGGCGCTCGCCGCGACGGCCGAGCTGGCGGGCACGGCCGATGAGCTGAAGTTCTACGAGACCGTGTGGAGCGCCGACAACGGGGTGATCTCGGCTGGATTCGGGCTGGCCAGGGCCCAGTCGGTGGTCGGCGAACGCGATAAGGCGGTCCGTACCCTCGACGAGGTTCCGCCCACCTCACGGCATTTCACCACGGCCAGGCTGACAAGTGCGGTGACGCTGCTGTCCGGCCGGTCCACCGGGGAGATCACCGAACAACACATCCGCGACGCCGCCCGCCGCGTGGAGGCGCTGCCCGATTCCGAGCCGCGGGTGCTGCAGATCCGGGCGCTGGTGCTGGGCACCGCGATGGACTGGCTCGCGGACAACTCGGCGAGCAACAACCACATCCTCGGTTTCCCGTTCACCGAGCACGGCCTGAAACTCGGGGTCGAGGCATCGTTGCGGGCCCTGGCCCGGGTGGCGCCGACCCAGTCCCACCGTTACGCCCTGGTCGATCTGGCCAACAGCGTGCGCCCGACGAGCACCTTCTGATTTTCGGCCCGGATCTCCCGCGAGCAGACACGTGGGTACCCCAAAATGCGCGAAATGGGGTACCCTCGCGTCTGCTCGCG
>NZ_JBSFPX010000057.1:0-36428 GCF_053588415.1 Mycobacterium sp. NPDC003449 | reverse complement strand
TGAGCGCCTTGGCCAGCAGTTCCTGCATCGCGAGCCGGTCCGCCGGGTACTCGGGGTCCAGCGGCAGGAACGCCGCACCCGCCTTCGCCACCGCGAGCAGCGCCACCACCAGTTCGGTCGATCGGGGCAGGCTCACCCCGACGACATCGCCCGGCCGGGTGCCTCGACCGGACAGATCGGCCGCCAACCGGTCCGACCAGTCGTCGAGGTCGGCGTAGGACAGGTCCCGGCCCTCGTAGCGCACCGCCGGAGCATCGGGTGTGCGGCGGGCCTGCCGGGACACCAGGTCGCCCAGCGACACCGGCTCGACATCGTGATCGGTGTGGTTGATGCCGGCGATCAGGGCGTCCCGTTCACCGGGCCCGAGCAGGTCGATCGCCCCGATCCGCAGCGACGGATCGGCCGCGACCCGGTCGAAGACCGCCACCAGCCGTTGCGCCAGGGTGCGAACGGTCGATTCGTCGAACAGGTCGGCCGCGAACTCGGCCATGATCGTCGCGTCCCCGCCGTGCTCGATCAGGGTGAAGCCCAGATCGAACATCGCCGCCGTCACCGCGGGCTCGTGCCACCGGGTCGGCAGGCCGAACATCCCGGTCTCGGCTCCGTCGCCGCGGTGGTAGCCGACGAACAGGTTGAACAACGGGTTGCGGCCCGCGACGCGGGGCGGATTGAGCTCCTCCACAAGCTGATCGAACGGGAGGTCCTGATGCGCGAACGCGGCCAGGTCGGCCGTGCGCAGCCGGCCCAGCAGGTCGGCGAAGGACGGGTTGCCCGAAAGATCGGCCCGCAGCACCACGGTGTTGACGAAGAACCCGACCACCTCGTCGAGTGCGGCGTCGTCGCGGCCGGCGACCGGGGTGCCCACGACGATGTCGTCCCCGGCGCCGAGCCGGTGCACCAGTACGGCCACGGCGGCGTGCAGGGCCATCACCATGCTGGCCTGCCGCCCGTCGACAAGGGCACGCAGCGCGGTGACCGTTTCCGGGTCCAGCTCGACATGCAGGGTGCCGCCCGCGCCGCTGGGCCGGTTCGGCCGGGGCCGGTCGGTGGGCAGCGCCATCTCGTCGGGGGCACCGGCCAGCGCGGTGCGCCAGTGTTCTCGCTGCGCCTCGCCGGCCTCGGCCAGTAGGGTCCGCTGCCACAGCGTGTAATCCGCGTACTGGACCGGCAATTCGGGCAGGGCCGCGCCGGTGCGGTCACGGCGGGCGGCATAGGCCGCGTTCAGGTCGGCCAGCAACGGCCCGTCCGACCATTCGTCGGTCGCGATGTGGTGCAGCAGCAGCAGCACGGTGTGCTCGTCGGCGCCGGCCCGGAATACGTGGGCCCGCAACGGGATTTCGGCGCTCAGGTCGAAGTGGTGGTCGACGGCCGCATCGACCGCCGCGTCTGCCTCGTCCGCACCGCGATCGGTGACGGTCAGCGGCGGTCGGGTGCCGCGCGGCAGGACCCGCTGGTGGTAGACACCGTCGTGCTCGTCGAACACCGTGCGCAGCGACTCGTGCCGGTCGGCGACGTCGGTCAGGGCGTCGTGCAGCACCTGCGGGTCGAGGTTGCCGCGCACCGTGAACACCAGGGGATAGTTGTAGGCCGTCGCGGTCTCGCCGAGCCGGTCCAGCACCAGCAGCCGTTCCTGGGCCGCGGACGCTGGGATCCGGTCCGGGCGTGGTCCGGCGACCAGTTCGGGGCGTGGGGCGGCGCCCCCCGCGGCGGACAGGTGCTGCGCGAGGGTGGCGACGGTGCGGGCGTTGAACACATCGCCGAGGGACAGCTCCACGCCGAAGTCGGCCCGGACCCGGCTGATCAACCGGATGGTCAGCAGCGAGTGGCCGCCCAGGTCGAAGAAGTCGTCGTCGGCGCTCACCGCGTCGACACCGAGCACCTCACCGAACAGTCCGCACAGCTTCTCCTCGGCGGGTGTCCGTGGGGCACGGCCGCCCTGACCGCCGGTGAGCGCCACCTCCGGCAGGGACCGCACATCGAGTTTTCCGTTGTCGGTCAGCGGGATCTCGTCGAGGGTGGTCATCGCGGTCGGCACCATGTACGAGGGCAGCAGGCCGGCCAGATGTGCCCGCAGTTCGGTGAGCAGGTCCGCGCCGCCCGCCGCAGGCACCACGTAGCCGACCAGCCGGTGCGAGCCCGCGGTCCTGGGGTCGGGGCGGGCGATCACCGCGGCCTGGGCCACCGCCGGATGCGCGGCGAGCGCGGCCTCGATATCACCGAGTTCGACGCGGTAGCCGCGGATCTTGACCTGGTCGTCGGTGCGGCCGAGGAAGTCGAGGTTGCCGTCGGGCCGCCGGACCACGAGGTCACCGGTCCGGTACAGCCGGCCGCCGCCGAACGGGTTGGCGACGAATCGCGTCGCGGTCAGCCCGGGTTGGCCGAGGTAACCCCGCGCCAGCCCGGCGCCGGCGATGTAGAGCTCACCGGGGACGCCGTCGGGTACCTGACGCAGCCAGCCGTCGAGGATGTGCGCACGGGTGTTCCAGATCGGTGTGCCGACGGTGGGGGTGGGGCTGTCGTCGGTGCCACCGCCGAGCGTGTTGATGGTGTACTCGGTCGGGCCGTACAGGTTGTATCCGTACCAGGAGTCGTTGTCGCGCAGCCGGTTCCACACGGTGGTCGAGACGGCTTCGCCACCGAGCAGCACCAGCACCGGCGGATGGCCGTCCGGATCGAGCAGGCCCTCCTCGAACAGCAGCGCCGCATAGGTGGGGGTGACGTTGACGACGTCGACCGCATGCGCGTGGCAGTAGGCCACCAGCGCGGTCGCGTCGCGGCGCAGCACCTCGTCGCAGATGTGCACCTCGTGACCTTCGATGAGCCACAGCAACTCTTCCCAGGACATGTCGAACGAGAACGACACGGTGTGGGCGATGGTCAGCCGCCTGCCGCCGGCCCTGGCGATGGCCGGCGCGAAGATGGCCTCCCGGTGGTTGAGGTGCATGTTGGTCAGCCCGCGGTGCGGGGTGACGACGCCCTTCGGTTTACCGGTGGAACCCGAGGTGTAGATGACGTAGGCGGGTTCGTCGGGACGCGGTGAATACCCGTCCCAGTCGGCCCGCGCGGCATCCAGTTCGGTGCGCAGCTCGGCACCGTCGAGCACCGCCACCGGTGCCGGCGTCACCGCCCGCAGTCGCGCCTCGGTGGCCCCGGTGGCCAGCACGCACACCGGGCCGGCGTCGGCGAGCATCACCGCGAGCCGCTCGTCGGGGTAGTCGAGTTCCAGCGGCAGGTAGGCGCCGCCGGCCCGCAGCACCGCGAACAGCGCGACGACGGCCTCGATCGAGCGTGGAACCGCCAGCGCCACCGTGGTTTCCGGCCCGATGCCACGGCCGCGCAGCACCCAGGCCAGCCGGTTGACCCGGGCGGTCAACTCGGCGTAGTCGACGCGGTCCTCGCCGCACACCAGGGCGGTCAGGGTGGCCGATTCGGCCGCCCGTTCGGCGAGCAGGTCGATGACCGTGGCGCGGGGCAGGTCGTGGTCGGTCCGCCGATCGCGCTCAGCCCAGGTCTCGCGCTCGGCGGGGCGGGTCAGCTCGAGGGTGGCCAGCTCGGTGTCGCCGCCGGCGGCCAGTGCCAGCAGCACCTGCCGCAGCCGGTCCAGAAGGCCTTGCGCATAATCCGTTTCGACGACGTCGGGCCGGTACTCCAGCTTCATCCAGAACCGACGGCCCGGCGAGGCCACCCAGGTCAGCGGGTAGTGCGAGGCGTCGACGGAATCGTGCCCGACGATGCCGTGCTCGGATTCCATATCGGTGAAGGTGTCGTCGTCGAGGAAGTTCTGCAGCACATAGAGGCTGTCGAACAGGGCCCCGCCACCGGCGAGCGCACCGTTGTCACGGTCGGCGGCGACCAGGGCCCGTTGGATGTCGCCGAGACCCAGGTACTCATGGTCCATCAGGTTCAGCCGGTCGGACTGCACGGCGCGCATGGTGTCGGCGACCGATCGCGTCGGGTCGAGGCGCACCCTGGTCGGGACGGTGTTGAGGAACAACCCGATGACGGTGTCGATGCCGTCCAGGTCGGTGGGGCGTCCCGCCACCGTCGACCCGAAAACCACATCGGAGCCACCGGATTCGTAGGCCAGCACCAGCGCCAGCGCGGTGGACACCACGGCGTTGAGGGTGACGCCGGCGGCCCGGCCGGCTGCGGTCAGCGCCGCGGTCTGCTCCTCGGTCAGGATGAATTCCAGGCGCAGCGCCAGGGTCGGATCGGTGCCTGCCGCGGCGGGCACCAGCAGGGTCGGGGCCGGGAGACCGGCCAGCGAATCGACCCAGCGGGCGGCCGACTCCGACCGGTCGCGGCCGGCCAGCCAGCGCAGATAGTCGGTGAAATCGGCTTCCGCGCCGGGCAGTTCGGTCCGTTGGCCGCGCCGGGTGGCGGTGTATTCGGCGAACAGTTCCCGCAGCAGCTGCTCGCGCGACCAGCCGTCCAGCAGCAGGAAGTGGTAGCTGAGGATCAGCCGGTCCTGTGCGCCGGTGCGGATCACGGTCATCCGGGCCAGTGGTGGGGCGGACAGGTCGAAGGTGCGCAGCCGGTCGGCGGCGGTGACCTCGGCGAGTCGATCCGCGCGCCGGTCACCGGTCAGCGCGGTGAGGTCCACCACCTCGGGTTCACATACCGGGGCGGCCGCCACCGCGGCCACCGGCCCGGGCAGATCGTCGGCCCAGAACCCGCTTCGCAGTACCGGGTTTCGGGCCATCACCGCCGAGTAGGCGGTGCGCAGAGCGTCGACGTCGATCGGCTCGGCGAAGTCGAACACGTTCTGCACGATGTAGACGGCGGCGGAGGCGTAGCGGGCCTGGAAGTAGACGCCCTCCTGCAGCGGTGACAGCGGCCAGATGGTCTCGACCGGTTGGCCCACCGCGGTGCTGACCCGGTCGATCTGCTGCTGGGTCAGCTCGACCAGCGGCAGGTCCGACGGGGTCAGCGCGGGTGCCGGGGTGCCGGAACCGACCGCGCCGGTGAGTTCGGCCAGCGCGGCGCTCCACTGCCTGCCCAGATCGTCGGCCTCGTCGGCGGTCAGTTCTCCGTCGGCGTAGGTCAGGGTGGCCCGCAGCCGGGGGCCGTCGACGGTCTCGTCGCAGATCGCGTTGACCTCCAGCACGTACGGGGTGCCGAGGCCGGGGTCGGGGGCGGTGCGCAACGCGTCCACCTCGGGTGCCGAGGCCCAGTCGTCGGGGGCGTCGGCGGCCCACCGGCCCAGATAGTTGAACAGCACCTGGGGGACCGGCATCCGGCCGAGCGCCGCGGCCGTGCGCGGATTGCAGTACCGCAGTTGGCCGTAGCCGAGCCCGCCGTCGGGTGCGGACCGCAGCCGCTCCTTGACGTCTTTGAGCACGCCGAGCGGATCCTCGCCGGGGGCGGGTAACCGTACCGGTGCGATCGCGGTGAACCAGCCGACCGTGCGGGACAGGTCCAGTTCGTCACCCCAACCGTCCCTGCCGTGCCGCTCCAGGTCGAGCACCACCGGTGCCGCCGGATCGCCGCCACCCGCGGTGCGCCACCGGTGCAGCGCCACATGCAGTGCGGCGACCAGGGTTTCGGTGATATCGGCGTTGGCCGCCGCGGGCACCGTGGTGAGCAGCGGCAGGGTCTGTTCGGCCGACAGCCTGATCTCGTGGTCGCGGGTGGAACCGACGGTCAGTGTCATGGTGTTGGCCTGCGGTTTCAGCTCCCCGCCGGGCGCCAGCACCGAGGTCCAGTGCTCGAACTCGGCCAGCCTGGCCGCGTGTTGGGCGTTCTCGCTGACCGTGCGGGCGTAGGTCCGGATCGACGTCGGGACCGGCGCCAGCACCGGGTGTCGTCCCGCCCTCACCTGGTCGCAGACCTCCGCCAGGTCGTCGATGACGATCCGCCAGGACACCCCGTCGACGGCCAGGTGGTGCGCGGCGAGGATCAGTCGGCCCTGGTGGTCGGCGCCGCGGTCGAGCCAGCAGGCCGCCACGACCACACCGGCGTCGGGGTCGAGCCGGCCGACCGCGGCGTCGGATTCGGCGGCGACGAGTTCCCGCAGCCGGTCCTCGTCGACCCCGGCCGCGGCCACGGTGGTGACCGGGATCGGTTCTGCGGCAGTGGTTTCCAGCGACCACAGCAGCGGGGACGGCCGGTGCAGCCGGATCCGCAGCGCGTCGTGGCGCGCGATCACCGCGTTGACCGCGGCGGCCACCTGCTCGCCGGACAGGCCTGCGGGGGTGCGCAGCAGCTCGGTCTGGTTGACCCGCGAGATCGGTCCGCCGAGTTCGGCGAGGCGCTGCACGATGGGCGTCAGCATCACCTCGCCCAGGTCCGGGCCTGCGTCCTCGGCCGGGTCCGGTACCGGTGCCGCGGTGCCGATCACGGTGGCCAGGGCCGCCGGGGTGCGCTGGGCGAACACCTGCTGCGGGGTGATCCGCACGCCGTGCCGCCGGGCCCGGTTGACCAGTTGGATCGCGACAATGCTGTCCCCGCCGGCGGTGAAGAAGTCGTCGTCGACTCCGACTGTGCTGCCGAGGATCTCGGTGGACAGGGTCGCGAGCAGTGCCGCGGTGTCGTCGGCCGGGGCGGGTGACACCGGCGCCGCCGCGCTCGGGGCCTCCTGGTCGGGCAGGGCCGTGCGGTCCAACTTACCGTTGACGGTCAGGGGCAGTGCGTCGATGGGGATCAGGGCCGACGGCATCATGTAGTCCGGCAGGCGTTGCGCGAGTTCGGTTCGCAGCACACCGGTATCGAGCCGCTCGCGGCCCACCAGGTATCCGATCAGCCGGACCCGGCCGGTGTCGTCGCCGCGGACGTCGGCCGCGGCGTTGCTGACCCCGGGCAGGGCGGCCAGCGCCGACTCCACCTCACCGAGCTCGATGCGGTACCCGCGGACCTTGACCTGCTGATCGGAGCGGCCCAGGTACACCAGGTCACCGGTGTCGGTCCACATCGCGGTGTCGCCGCTGCGGTACAGCCGCTCACCGGCCGCGTCGAACGGGTTGGCCACGAACCGGGTCGCGGTCAGCTCGGGCCGCCCGACGTAGCCGCGGGCCAGCTGCCCACCCGCGATGTACATCTCACCGACCACGCCGGCCGGGACCGGCTGCAGGTGATCGTCGAGCAGGTGGATCCGCAGCCCGGGGACCGGTCCACCGATCACGCTGTCGCCTGCGTCGGTGTCGGCGGGTGCCAGCGGGCGATGTGAGACGTGCACACAGGTCTCGGTGATCCCGTACATGTTGACCAGCGCGGGCGCGTCGGCCCGGTGGTGTTCGTACCACGGTGCGAGCCTGGGCAGATCGAGTGCCTCGCCACCGAAGATCACGTACCGCAACGCGAGGTCGGGACGCAGCCGGCCGTCGGCCTCGATCAGCGGGTAGAACGCCGAGGGGGTCTGGTTGAGCACCGTGACCCGTTCGCGGGCCAGCAGGGTCAGGAAGCGCTCCGGGTCGCGGGCATCGTCCTGTTCGACGACGATCAGCCTGCCGCCGTGCAGCAACGGCCCCCACAGTTCCCACACCGAGAAGTCGAACGCCGCGGAGTGGAACATGGTCCACACGTCGTCGGGACCGAACTCATAGGGCGCCGCCGCGCCCTGCGCGGTGCCCGCGAACAACGCGGCCACGTTGCGGTGGGTGACGGCAACGCCTTTCGGCACCCCGGTGGATCCGGAGGTGTAGATGATGTACGCACTCGAGTCGGCCGAGCCCGCCGGTTCCGGCAGCGGCGCGGGCTCCGCCCGGGTGGCGGCCTCGGACAGGATGAGCACCGGGAGCCCGGTACCGACCCGGTCGGCGGTGTCGGCGAGGACGCACACCGGTGCCGAGTCGTCCAGGATGTGTTTGAGCCGCGCGGCGGGCGATCCGATGTCCAGCGGCACGTAGGTGCCGCCCGCCTTGATCACCGCCAGCAGTCCGACTATCAGGTCAGTCGAGCGCGGGATCGCCACCGCGACCCGGGATTCGGCCCGCACCCCGAGTTCGATCAGGCTCGCGGCCACCGCCGACGCCCTGGCGTCGAGGTCGGCGTAGCTGAGCCGGTCCGGACCGCAGCTGACCGCGATCGCGTCGGGCGAACCCGCGACCACCGCGGCGAACATCTGGTCGAGGCGGCGGTCCGGCCCGGGGCGGGCGGCCACGTCCCCGGCGAATGCGCGTTCGGTTTCGGTGCGCAGATCGATGGCGCTGACCGGGGTTTCGGGCCGCTCGGCGAACGTGGTCAGGATCCGTTCGATCCGTTCGGCGTACCGGTCGGCGGCGGTCTCGGTCACCAGCGCGGTGTCGTATTTGATCTCGAGCGCCAGTTCGTCGTGTGCATAGGCGACGAATGACACCGGGTAGTGCGGTGAGTCGGTGCCGGTGAATCCGCCCCATCCGATGCCCCGCGGATCGCGGGGTTCCTCCGATGAGGTGGCCGGGAAGTTCTCGACGACGACCATGGTGTCGAAGAGTTCTCTGGTCCCGGTCATCCGGGCCAGCTCGGCCAGGCCCACCTGCTGGGCTTCCAGCAGCGCGCTCTGCCGGTCCTGCAGCTCGGCCATGGCCGTGCCGATCGGGGCGTGCGGCCGCCACGCCATCGGTACCGGGATGGTGTTGATCAGCAGCCCGACAATGGATTCGGTGCCGGCCAGCTCCCCGCCGCGGCCCGAGACCGTGGAGCCGAACACGACGTGGTCGCGGCCGAGCAGCCGGCCCAGCAGCAGGCCCCAGGCGCCGTGCAGCACGGTGCTCACGGTCAGCCCCCGGTCCCGGGCGGCCGCCAGGACCGCGGCGGTGGCCTCGGGGCTGAGCCGGCGTACGACGTTGCGGTGTTCGCCCACGGTGCGGTTGGCGCCGCGCGGAACCAGCGTGGTGGGTTCGGCCCCGTCGAGTGCGTCCGCCCAGGCCCTGCGGGCGGCATCCCGGTCGCCGCCGGTGACGGCTTCGATGTGGTCGCGCAGGGTCACGGTGAGGCCCTGTGGTGCCGGTCCGGCGCCGACGGCCGCGTTGTAGTGCCCGACGATATCGGTGAACATCACCGGGTAGGACCAGCCGTCGGCGACGATGTGATGCATGGTTTGGATCAGCCGGTGCTCGCCGGCACCCATCCGCACCAGGGTGTAGCGCACCAGCGGTGCCTGCGCCAGGTCGAACGGACGCGACAACCGCTGCGCGGCAATACCGTCGATATCGGTTGCCTCGACGACCTCGAGTTCGACCGGGGCCTCCGCCCAGATCACCTGGGCGAGGCTGCCGTCGGCCAGTTCGCGGAACGTGGCCCGCAGCGCCTGGTGCCGGGTCAGCACCGCGTGCAGGCTGGTCCGCAGCACGTCCGGGTCGACCGGTCCGGACAGCCGCGCGATCTGCTGCACCTGATAGGTGTCCACGCCGTCCCCGAAGGCATGGTGGAAGTACATGCCCTCCTGCAACGGCAGCAGCGGCAGCACCTCGTCGAGGCGCCCGGACCGCTCCCACCCGTCGATATCGTCCTGGGTGAGGCTGATCAGCCCGAAGTCGGACGGGGTGTGCCCGGTCAGGGAGCCGCAGCGGGTCAGTGCGGTAAGCGCGGCCACCCACATCGAGCCCAGGTCGTCGACGTCGTCGTCCTCGAGCAGCCCGCCCGGCCAGGCCAGCGTCATCGACAGCACCGTGCCGTCGGGCCGGTCCTCGGCGAGTGCGTTGATCTCGAGTGCCACGGCGGGGTTGCTCGGGTCGACACCCTCACTGAGGGCGCCGAATTCGGCGACCGGCTGCCAGTCGGCTCCGCTGCCCCCGGCGAACCGGCCCAGGTAGTTGAACAGGATCTGCGGCGCGGCGCCCGCCAGCGGCCGGCTCTCGTCGAGATAGCGCAGCACACCGTAACCCAACCCCCGGCCCGGTACGGTGCGCAGTTGTTCCTTGACGTCCTTGGCCGCCCTGGCCAGGTCGGGACCCGCGGCCAGGACCTGCTCCCAGGTCAGGGTGCCCGGATCGACCCGCACCGGGTAGATCGAGGTGAACCATCCGATGGTCCTCGACAGATCCAGATCGCCTGCCACCAGGTCGGATTCGCGGCCGTGGCCTTCGAGGTTGAGCAGTGCCGCGCTGCCATGGGACTGGCCGCGGTCGGCACGCCACTGGGCCAGCGCGATCGCCAGGGCGGTCAGCAGCACATCGTTGACCCCGCCGTACATCTGCGCCGGGACGCTCGACAGCAATGCCGAGCTGACCTCGGTGGGCAGCGCAACCCGGTGGCTGCGTACGGTTTGGGCGGTGTCGACGGCCGGGTCGAGCGGGCGGGTGCCCAGGTCGGGATCGGGCGTGGCCAGCACGTCGTTCCAGTAGCCTGCCTCGTCGAACCGGGTCCGCGCGATCGCCTGCGACCAGGTGCGAAACGAGGTCGGCACGGGGTCGAGTGCGGCGCCCGACCAGGCTCGGCTCAGATCGTCGGTGATGATCCGCCAGGACACCCCGTCGATCACCAGGTGGTGAATGACCAGCAGCAGTTGGCCGTTCGCGCCGGGGGTGTCGTACCACACCGCGCGCACCATGATCCCGTCGTGGGGTGCCAGTTCGGCGGCGGCCCGCGCCTTGGCCGCTTCGGCATCGGCCGCGGTGAGTGCGCCGCGGCGGACCGTGAGGTCCACCGGCGCCGCGGTGTCGCCGACGGCCAGGGTCCAGCCGTCGCCGGTGGTCTCGAGCCGGGCGCGCAGCATGGCGTGGGCCTCGACCACCGCGCGCAGCGCGCTCTCGACCGCCCGGGCGGTGGCTCCGGCGGGCGTGGCCACCACCATGGCCTGATAGAAGTTGGCCAGCGGGGTGCCGGCCTGTTCGGTCTCGGCCAACATCGGCGTGGCCGTGACGGCACCGATCCCGGTGTCCGGCGCGGATCGCGGTGCGGCCGACGTGGTTGCGGCGGCGGCGAGTGCGGCGACGGTCCGCCTGCGGAACACGTCGCGCGGGGTGATGGCGATGCCGGCCTTGCGGGCCCGGCCGCACACCGCGATCGACGAGATGCTGTCACCGCCGAGGGTGAAGAAGTCGTCGTCGACGCCGATCCCGTCGGCGCCGAGCACCGAGGTGACGATCTGCAGCAGGGTCGCCTCACGTTCGGTGCGCGGGGCGCGTCCGTCGGTGCGGGTCGCGGCGACCGGCTCGGGCAAGGCGGCCACGTCGAGCTTGCCGTTGATGGTCAGCGGCAGCGCGTCGACCACGCCGTAGCGGGTCGGCACCATGTAGCCGGGCAGCCGGTCGGCGAGATGGTCGCGCAGCCCGGTCACGAGGTCGCCGCGGTCGGCTTCGGCGTCTACTGGAATCACATAGGCGGCCAGGGTTTTCACCGGGGGAGTGGTGCCGCTCGAGCGGGCCACCACGGCGCACCGGGCCACCCCGGGCGCCTCGGCGAGTACCGACTCGACCTCGCCGAGCTCGACCCGGTAGCCGCGGATCTTGACCTGGTCGTCGGCCCGGCCGAGGTAGTCCAGGATGCCCGGCTCGGCGGGGCCGGGCCTGCGGCGCACCAGGTCGCCGGTGCGGTACATCCGCCCACCCGGCAGGTACGGGTCGGCCACCATCGACGCCGCGGTCAGGCCGGCCCGGTTGTGGTAGCCGCGGGCCAGACCGGTCCCGGCGATGTACAGTTCGCCGGTGGCGCCGTCGGGCACCGGACGCAGCGCGGCGTCCAGCACATAGCCCCTGGTGTTCCAGATCGGTTGGCCGACAGTCGGTGTGGCGCTGTCGGCGGTGCCGCCACCGAGCGTGTTGATGGTGTACTCGGTGGGGCCGTAGAGGTTGTAGCCCGCCGAGGCCGGCTCATCGCGCAGCCTGGCCCACACACCCTCGCTGACCGCCTCGCCGCCCAGCAGCACCAGGGCCGGGGTGTGGCCGTCACCGCCGCCGAGCAGTCCGGCGTCGATCAGATGATGCGCGTAGGTGGGCGTGACGTTGATGACGTCGACCCGATTGCGCTGGCAGTAGGCCACCAGGGCGGGCGCGTCGCGGCGGAGTTCCTCGTCGCAGATGTGCACCTGATGTCCTTCGACGAGCCAGAACAGCTCCTCCCAGGACATGTCGAACGAGAACGACACGGTGTGCGCGATGCGCAGGGGCTCGGCCGATCCCGCGCGGCGCACGGTCGGGTCGAAGATCGCCTCCCGATGGTTGAAGTACATGTTGGTCAGGCCGGCATAGCCGGTCAGCACACCCTTGGGCCGGCCCGTCGACCCCGACGTGTAGATCAGGTACGCCGGGTGGGCCAGCCGGGCGGCGCCCGCCGCGAAGGCACCGAGCTCGGCAGCGGTCAGCGGGTGGGCGGGTGTATCGGCCAGCGCGGTAACGGTTTCCGGGTCGTCCATCGCGATGACCTCGGCGTCCTGGCCGCGGGCGCAGTCGATCAGCTCGGCGCGGTCACCGGTGGTCACCAGCAGCACCGGCCGGGCGTCGGTGATGATGGTGCGCAGCCGCTCCAGCGGCAGGTCCAGTTCCAGCGGCAGGTAGGCCGCACCGGCCCGCAGCACCGCGAACAGGGCGACGACCATGTCGATCGACCGGGGCAGGGCCAGCGCGACGAAGGTCTCGGGTGCGGCACCGCGCCCCCGCAGGTACCGCGCGAATCGGGTCACCCGGTCGTCGAATTCGCGGTAGGTCAGCGACTGGGCTCCGAAGACCAGGGCCACCTCGTCGGGGATGAGTTCGGCCCGCCGGGACAGCAGTTCGGCGATGGTGACCGGTTCGACGGGTCGGCTGGTCGCGGCCCAGCGCTGCTCCAGCTCGGTCCGCCGCGGCCCGCCGATCAGGTCGAGTGCGCCGACCGCGATATCGGGTTGTTCGGCGATGGTGGCCAGCACGGTCCGCAGCTGGGCGACCATCTCGGCGGCCCTGGCGTCGTCGATCACCCGGTATTCGAGTTTGACCGTCAGCTCGCGGCCCGGGGTCAGCACCCAGGTCAGCGGGAAGTGCGTGGTGTCGTGGTAGCCGACGCCGACGATGCCGTGGCGTGCTTCCAGGTCGGCGAACGTGTCGTCGTCGAGGAAGTTCTGCAGCACCAGCAGCGAGTCGAACAGGGTGCCTGCGGAATCGCCTGCGGCGCGCTGAATCTGGCCGAGGCCGAGATGATCGTGACGCATCATCGCGAGGCGTTGCGCGCCGATGTCGGTGATCGCGGCCGAGACGGGACGGCCCGGTGCCAGGTCGACCCGCACCGGCACGGTGTTGAGGAACAGCCCGATGGTCTCGTCGATCCCGATCAGCTCACCGGGACGGCCGGCGACCGTGGTCCCGATGACGACGTCACCGGTGCCGGCGTGGTATCCGGTGACGGCCGAGACCGCCGCCGTCACCACGGCATTGAGCGTGACACCGGAGGCGGTGGCGCGCTCCGAGAGCCGTGCGGTGGTGGGCTCGGGCACGGTCACCACAATGCGCCCGGGCTCGGCGGCCGGGCTGGCGTCGGGGTGGCCGGGTTCGACGCCGCTGGCCAGGGTCGGTCCGCTCAGACCACCCAGCAGCTCACGCCAGGCCCGCTCGGTCGCGTCATCCCCGCCGTCGGTGTGCTGGTCGGTCAGCCACCGCAGGTGGCGCACCACCATATCGCCGTGCGGTTGCACCGCTCCGGTCTCGCCACCGGACTGGTACAGCGCGAACAACTCCCGCAGCACCAGTTCGCGGGACCAGCCGTCGAACAGCAGGAAATGGTAGGTGAACAGCATGCGGTCGCGGCCGTCGGGCAGCCGGATCACGGTGAGCCGCAGCAGCGGCGGGTTCTCGACGTCGAACGGTGCGGTGCGGTCGGTGTCGGCGGTGCGTCTCGCGGCGGGTTCCGGATCGGTGTCGGCGGACAGGTCGACGACGGCGATATCGGCCGGGGGTTCGGCGATCACCACCTGGACCAGTGCGGTCGCGTCGGGCGCCGGGTCGGGCTCGGCGTGTTCGACGGTGCGGAACCCGGCCCGCAGCTGCGGGTGGCGGGCGAGCAGCATGCGGTACGCCAGCCGCATCGCGTCCACATCGATCCTGCGGTCGAACTCGAACGTGTTCTGCGCGATATAGGTGGGGCCCGCATCGGCCAGCGTGCTCTGGTAGTAGACGCCCTGCTGCAGCGGCGACATCGCCCAGATATCCTCGACGCCACCGCTTTCGACGAGGGCTGCCAGCGTCTCGGGGGACAGCCGCACCGTGCCGAACCGGGGGATCGGCCCGGTGGGTGCCGGCGCGGCGGGGGACCGGTCGGCGAGCAGGGCGGCCAGCCCGATCGCGCTGCGGCCGCGGAACACGTCCTCGCCGCGCACCTGGTACCCGGCCCGGCCCAGGCGGCTGGTGACCCGGATCGCGCCGATGCTGTCACCGCCGAGCGCGAAGAAGTCGGCGTCGGCGCTGACGGTGTCCCGGCCGAGGACGGCCGCGACCACATCGACGATCGTCCGTTGCAGATCGTCGGCGGGCTGCACCTGCGCGTCACCGGCCGCGGGTGCGCCCTCGATCAGGTCCCGCAGCGCGGCGGTATCGCGTTTACCGTTGGGCAGCAGCGGGATCCGGTCGACGGTCCGCAACACGGTCGGTACCAGGTGCCGCGGCAGCTCGGCGGCGGCCGCGGCCAGCAGATCCTCCGGTCCGGGTCCGTCGGCGTCGGCCACCACGAAGGCCGCCAGCACCGAGCCCGTCCCGACGACCGCGACCTCACCGACCCCGGGCCTGCGGGCCAGCGCGCTCTCGACCTCGCCGGGTTCGACCCGGTGGCCGTTGATCTTGAGCTGTCCGTCGGCGCGACCGGCGAACACGATCCGCCCGTCGGGCAGCCGGGCGCCCAGATCCCCGGTGCGGTACATCCGCTCACCGTCGGCGGCCGCCACGAACCGGCTCGCGGTCTGGCTGGCCCGGTGCAGATAGCCCCGGGCCAACTGGGCGCCGCCGACGTAGATCTCACCGATGACACCGGCGGGCAGATCGCGCAGCCGGTGGTCCAGGATCCGGACACCGGTGGCGGGGACCGCCGTGCCGAGGGTGATGCCGGCGTCGTCCTGCGGGCCGGCCAGCACGTCGCCGGTCACCTCGGACGACCCGTAGGAGTTGACCACCTCGACCTCGGGACATGCGGCGTGCAGCGCGGTGAGGTGTTGGCGTTCAAGGGCTTCACCGCTGACGATCCAGCGGCGCAGTGAGCCGAGGCGGTCGGGGTGTTCCTCGGCGAGCGCGGCGGCCAGCGACGGCACGGCCAGCAGCTGCTCGACCCCGTGCGCGGCGACCAGTTCGGTGATCCGGGTGCCGTCGCGGACCGTCTCGTCGTCGGCGAGGATCGTGCGGGCGCCCGCGACCAGGCCCGCGAGCAGTTCGGTGGTGCCGTCGATGAACGACAGGGAGGTCTTGGCCACCCGCACCGTGGCAGGCCAGTCCCGCACGGCCCAGGTCAGCCGGTTGGCCAGGGCGCCGTGGGTACCCACCACGGCCTTGGGTTCGCCCGTCGAGCCCGAGGTGTAGAGCACCGAGACCGCGTCGGCCGCGGTGACACGCACCGGGACTCGCGGTTCGGCCCGGTCCCCGGTCGCCGCGAGCACCGGGGTGCCCTCGGGAAGTGCCCCGCCGATGGCGGCCCGGCCGGCCTCGTCGACGATCGCGGCCGCCGGGTGGGCGTGGCCGAGCATGAAGACGAGGCGGTCCGCCGGGTAGGTCAGGTCGATTGGCAGATACGCCGCGCCCGAGGAGATGACCGCCCACATGGCGGCGACGAGATCGGCCGACCGGCGGGTGGCCAGGGCCACCACATCGCCGCGCCGCACCCCGGCCTCGGCCAGCCGGCGGCCGAGTTCGGCTGCGCGGGCGTCGAGTTCGCCGTATGTCCAGGCCACCTCGCCCGCGACGATGGCCACATCGTCGCGGTGGGCGGCGATCGCCGCGGCGATCAGCTCGGTGACCGTGCCGGTCCCCGCGCCGGGCACCGGCGCCTGCCGGATGGCCAGGGCGATACCCGGTTCGGTGACGTCGGGATCGTCGGCCACCGCGGTGAGGACGTCGGACAGCGCGGCGATCGCGGCGTCGGCCAGCACATCGGAGACCTGCTCGCGGTCGTTGGTCACGGTGACGGTCACGGTGTCACGCACCGTGATCATCAGGGTCAGCGCATAGTGCGGTGCCTCGACCACACCGATTTCGCCGAGGGTCAGCTCGGCGCGGGAATGTGTGGTGGAACCGAGGTTTTCGATGACCACCAGCGAGTCGAATAGCACGCGGAGCCCGGCCAGCCGGTGCGCGGTGGTCAACGGAAGATGATGGTGCTCGAGCACATCGGCCTCGGCCCGTCCGAGCCGCGAGGCGATCGCACCGACCGGCTCGTCACCCGACCAGCGCACCCGCACCGGTACGGTGTTGACCAGCAGGCCGACCATCCCGTCGACGCCCTCGAGGTCGCCGCCGCGGCCCGACACCACGGTGCCGAATACGACGTCCTCGCGTCCGGTGATCCGGCCGAGGGCGACGCCCCAGGCCGCATGCAGCAGGGTGCTCACCGTCACCGCGGCGCTGCCTGCCGATACGGCCAGCGCGGTGCGCGGCGGCAGGGTCGCGGTACGGCTGCCGAATCCGGTGCCTGCCTCGACTGCGCGGGCTCCGTCGGCGGCCGACACCAGGGTGGGTTGGTCGACGCCCTCGAGCACGGGCGCCCATGCGGCCTCGTCGGCTGCCGTATCGCGGGTGTCAAGCCAGTCCACAAACCGCCGGAATTGCGGTGCGGGACCCTCGAAGTCGGCACCGGTGTAGGCGGTGAGCAGATCGTCGAGCACGAGTGGCACCGACCAGCCGTCGGCCACGATGTGGTGCACGGTCTGGATCATGGTGTGCACGTCGTCGGCGCGGCGCACCAGGGTGTAGCGGGTCAGCGGGGCGGCGGCCAGGTTGAACCGGCGGGTCCGTTCCCACTCGGCGCGTTGGGCCGCCACCGCCGCCGGGTCGGCCGCGGCACGTGCGTCCACCACATCGAAGTCCGGGGGCGTCACCGTCGCGTGCACGGCGACCGGGGTGCCGGCGGCGAGTGTGGTGAAGGCCGCCGAGAGGGCCCGGTGCCGGGCCGTCACGGCGACGGTGGCGCGCTGGAACCGCTCGGTGTCGAGCGGTCCGGTGATGTCGACGATCTGCTGCACCACATAGGGGTCGTGGCGCCGGCTGAACGTCGAGTGGAAGTAGATGCCCTGCTGTGCCGCGGTGAGCGGCAGCAGGTCGACGAGCCCGGGATAGCCGCGCTCGATGTCGGCGATATCGTCTGCGGTGACCGCGATCCGGTCGAAGTCGGACACGCTGTGCCCGCCGACCTGCTCGGTCTCGGCGATCGCGGTCAGCAGCCCGGTCCAGCTCGCGGCCAGGCCGGCCACGTCGGCTTCGGCGACGGCCTCCGACGGCCAGCTGAATGTCGCGCGCAGCACCGTTCCCGCGGAAGTACCGACCGCTTCGGCGTTGACCTCGAGCAGCCGGGGCAGCGGCATGGCCGGGTCGCGGTCTTCGAGGATTCCGTGGTGGGCGAACGCCCACGGCCGGTCGGCGCTGTCGAACCGGCCCAGGTAGTTGAACAGCACCTGGGGTGCGCACGCCAGTCCAGTTGTGCCGGACCGCAGGTAGCGCAGCGCGCCGTAGCTGAACCCGTGTGACGGCACGGCGCGCAGCTGGTCCTTGACCGAACGCACCGCGCGGCCGAGCTGGTCGCCGTCGGTGAGGGCGGCGTGCCAGTCGAATTCGCGATCCGACAGGGCGACGGGGTAGAGGGTGGTGAACCAGCCGATCGTGCCGGACAGGTCGGCGTCACCGACGAGCTCGCCCTCGCGGCCGTGGCCCTCCATCTCGACCACCAGCGTGGGCTCGTCGTGGCCACGCCCGGCCAGCCAGCCCCGCAGCGCCAGATACAGCGCGGCCACCAGCGCGTCGTTGACATGTCCGTGGATCCGGTCGGGCACCGCGGTGAGGATCGCGTCGGTGACCCCGGCGGGCAGTTCGACGGTGAGCCGGGACTCACCGGCCACGGTGTCCCGTGCCGGGTCCAATTCCCGGTCACCCCATGCGGTTTGCGGCACCGCGCAGACCCGCTGCCAATAGTCGAGGTCGTCGTCGAAAGCGCCGGAGCCGGTCGCCTCGGCCAGGCGTTGCGCCCAGGCCCGCCACGAGGTCGGGACCGGGGTGAACTCGCCGCCGGTGTGCGCGGTGGCGATGTCCTCGGCCAGGATCCGCAGCGACACCCCGTCGACCACGATGTGGTGGGCGATCACCAAAAGCCGCCCCCCGCCATGGCCGCGCACCCAGCCGAAGGCGATCATCACCCCGCCGGTCGGGTCGAGGGCGCCGACCAGCTGTCGGACCAGGTCCCGGTCGGTATCGGCGACCACCAGGTGCACCGCCGGCGCCTGCTCGGCGATGGTCAGGTCCGCGGCGGCACCGGTGCTCGAGGCCCACAGCACCGGGTGGCGGCGCAGCACCGTGGCGAGGACGGTCCGCAGCGTCGGCTCGTCCAGATCGGGCGGCGTGACCAGGGCCATGCCCTGGTAGAAACCGTCGAGCACCGAGCCGTCGGCCCCGGCCTCGTCGAGCCAGCGCAGGATCGGGGTGGCCGGCACCGGGCCGGTCGGGTCGATCGTGATCGCCTCGGCGGCACCGGATTCGGCCAGCAGCGGGGCGAGGGCCGCCACGGTGCGGTGGGCGAACATGTCCCGCGCCCGCAACGTGTAGCCGGCGCCCCGGACCCGGCTCACCACCCGGATCGCGACAATGCTGTCCCCGCCCAGACCGAAGAAGTCCTCGTCGACGCCGACGGTTTCCAGGCCGAGCGCATCGGCGAAGGCCTCGCACAGCACGGTTTCGCGCGGTGTGCGCGGCGCGGTCACGGTGCGGGAGCGGGGGAGTTCGGGGGCGGGCAGTGCCCGCCGGTCGGTTTTGCCGTTGGCGGTGACGGGAACCCGGTCCAGCGTCATGAACACCTTGGGCACCATGTAGCCGGGCAACCGGGCGTGGCACCACTCCGCGATCTGGTCGAGCTCCACGGTGTCGTCGGTCAGCACGAGATACCCGACCAGCTGCTCGGCGCCGCCCTGGCGGTGCACGTCGACGACGGCCTGCCGCACCGCGGGGTGGTCGGCCAGCTGCGACTCGATCTCCTCGAGCTCGACGCGGCGGCCGCCGATCTTCACCTGGTTGTCGGCGCGGCCCAGGAACTCCAGGGATCCGTCGGGGGTCCAGCGGGCCAGATCGCCCGTGCGGTACATCCGGGAGCCGTTGCGGTCGAACGGGTTCGCGACGAACCGCGATGCGGTCAGGCCCGCCGCGTTGACGTAGCCCCGGCCGAGCAGGAAGCCCGCCGCGTACAGCTCACCGCCAACGCCGGGGGGTACCGGGCGCATATCGTCGTCGAGCACATAGAGCTGGGTGTGCGGGTTCGGCCTGCCGATCGAGGTGGCGATGCGTTCGGCGGTGTCCCGGTAGATCACGTGGGAGACACCGATCGTCGCCTCCGCGGGACCGTAGCCGTGATAGAGCGTGGTGGACAGCTGTTTGCGGAACCGGGCGAACAGTCCCGGCGTCAGCACCTCGCCGCCGCACCACACGTGCCGCAGCGACGCCAGCGCGCTGCCCTCGGCCGGGCTCAGCCGGTCCAGCTCGAGCAGGGTGTCGAGCATCGAGGACACCAGATAGACGAAGGTGACCTGTTCGCGGCGGATCAGGTCGAGCAGATACTCGGGGTCCTTCTCACCGTCGGGGGCCGCGATCACCACCCGACCGCCGCTGACCAGTGGCAGCAGGATCTCGTTGACCGAGATGTCGAACGACAGCGGGGCTTTGAACAGCGACGCGTCGATGTGATCGTGCTTGCCGAAATGCAGGATGTGGTCGCGCTGCCATTGCAGCCGCTCGGCGATCGCATCGTGGCGGATCATCGCACCCTTGGGCTTACCGGTGGAGCCCGAGGTGAAGATGACGTAGGCCAGCTGGGCCGGGTGGACCGTGATCGTCGGCAACGTGGTGGGTTCGTCGGCGAAGCGCCAGTCGGGCAGTGCGACCCGCAGCAGCTGGGCCGCGCCCCAGTCGGATTCGTCGTCCGGGTCGATATAGGCCGCGACCGCGCCGGAATCGGCGAGCACCTGGGCCCGGCGGTGCACCGGCCAGGTGGGGTCCAGCGGCACGAACGCCGCGCCCGCCGTCATCGCGGCGAGCACACCGACCACCATCTCGGCCGACCGCGGAACACCCACCGCGACAACGGTTTCCGGTCGGTCTCCGGTCGCGGTACGCACGGCGTGCGCCAGTTGCGCCACCCGGGTCCGCAGCTCGCGGTAGGTGAGCCTGCGTTCGCCGTCGACGACGGCGATCCGGTCCGGCGTCGCCGCGCACTGCGCGGCGAACAGCGCGGGAACATTCGACGTCACCTCCGGCGTGGAACGGTTGTTCCACAGTTCCAGAAGTTCCGCGATGTCCAACGAGTCTGCGGTCACGTGCGAGCAACCCCTCCTGTCCGTGACGATCTCAGTTGTACTTGCTCCAGGCATCCCAAAGCCGGGCATATCTGCCCTGTCGGGCGATGAGTTCGGCGTGCGTGCCGTTTTCGACGATGTGTCCGCCGTCCATCACGGCGATCTGGTCGGCGGTGGCGGCCTGGGTCAGCCGGTGCGCGACGATCAGGGTGGTGCGTCCCGCGGTGGCCGCGTCGGCGGCATCCTCCAGTTCGGCCGCGTGCGCGCTGCCCGCCTCGGCGGTCGCCTCGTCGAGCACCACCACCTGCGGATCGGCCAGCACCACCCGGGCCATCGCGATGTGCTGAGCCTGGGCCGCCGACAACGCGACGCCGTGCTCGCCGACCTCGGTGCCCAGCCCGTCCTCCAGAGCCTGCACCCAGGCGCCGGCGCCGACGGTTTCCAGTGCCGCCCACACCTGTTCGACGGTCGCCTGCGGCGCCACCAGGCGCAGGTCGTCGATCAAGGGGCCGGAGAACACGTGCACCTCCTGGGTGATCGTGGCCACCCAGTGCCGTAGCCGGGCACGGTCGATGTCGGCGACCTCGACCCCACCGATCCGGGCCCGGCCCGCGACCGGGGTGAGCATGCCCGCCACGATCGCGGCCAGCGTGGTCTTGCCCGCGCCGGTCGTGCCGACCAGCGCGCACCGTGTGCCCGCCGGTATCCGAAGCGAAACACCGTGCAGCACTTCGCCTCCGGTGCCATATGCATAGGAGACCCGGTCGACGTCGACGTCGGCACCGGTGGGCACTCCGGTCGCGGCAGCACGCCGGTCATCATCGGGTGTCCGCAGGTCGATGACACCGACCAGACGCGCCAGGCTCGCCGACGCGGACTGGATCTCGTCGAAGTTGTACATCAGCTCACCGACCGGGTTGAACAGCCGGTGAAACATCAGGGCCGCCGCGGTGACCTGACCGACCGTCACCGAACCCGAGCGGACCAGCAGAAACCCGACCACCAGAGTCGCGGCGAGGCCGATGAACTCGGCTCGGTTGACCCGGCCCACCAGGCGGGTGAAGAAGCTGAACACCGAGATCGAGATGTCACGCGCGCGGCCCGAGGCACGTTCGATATCGGCCTGGTGCCGATCGTGGATCTCATACGCGGCAATGGTCTTCGCGCCCTGGATCGACTCCACGGTGACCTGGGCCCGGTTGGCGATCGCGATGCGCTCATCGGCGTACATCGGCGCCGACCGCGGCAGGTACCACCACAGGCCCGCAGCGTAGGCAGGCACCGCCAGCGCGCCGGCCAGCCCCAGCCGCCAGTCGATGGTGGCAATACCCGCCAGCGTCACCACACCGAGGAACAGGCCGTTGAGGATCGTCGGCAGAACCTGCGACACCGTGCGCGCCACGACCGCGACATCGGGCCCGACCCGCGACAGCAGGTCTCCGCGACCGTTCTCCTCGATCAGCGTCGCAGGAAGGTTCAGGGCGCGCTGGAGCACCCGCTCGCGCAGGCCGGCCAGGGTCTGCTCGCCGAGTTTCGTGGTCAGATACGCCGAGAGTCCGGTGCCGAGACCGCCGATCACGGCGGCCACCCCGATCACCGCGGCCAGGGTGACCAGGCCGCCCGCGTCGTCGCCGCGGTGAGCCCGGTCCACCAGGCTGCCCAGCAGGTACACCGGTAGCACCGAGGCCGCGGCGGCGCCCAGCCCCACCACGATCACGGCCAGCAGCTGGGCCCGTCGCTGCCGCAGGTCGGTCAGCAGCCACTTCGCCGAGCGCCGCGATGTCGCGACCGGCAGCACCGGCGGGGTGATCGGTTCGTCGGAAATCATCTGCTCACCAGAGCCCGGTAGTCGTCGTTGGCGTCGACCAGATCGCAGTGGGCGCCCTGGTTGCGCACCCGCCCGTTGGCGATCACCAGCACGCGGTCGGCCGCGGCGAGCAGGGCCGGGCTGCTGGTGAACACGACCGTGGTGCGTCCCGCCGCGGTACGCAGCCGGTGCAGGCCGTCGGCGATGGCCTGCTCGGTCACCGCGTCGACGGCCGTGGTCGGATCATGCAGCACCAGCACCTCGGGGTCGGCGATCAGCGCCCTGGCCAGGGTCCAGCGCTGCCGTTGCCCGCCGGACAGGCTCGCGCCGCGTTCCACCACCGGGTGGTCCAGCCCGTCGGGGTGCAGGTCGACGACGTCGACCGCGCACGATGCGGTCAGGGCGTCGCGCACCGCCGTGTCATCGGATCCGGCGGAGTCGATCACCTTGAGGTTGGATTCCAGTGTGCCGCTGAACAATGCGCTGAGGTGGTGCTCGACCAGCAGGTGGTTGCGCCGCTGCCCGACCGGGATCTCGTCGATCCGCCGCCCGCCGACCCGGACCGTTCCGGCCGCCTCGGACCGCTCGTACCCGGACAGCAGGTCGATCAGCGCGTTCGCATCATGTACCTCGGTGGTCAGCACGGCCACGAATTCACCGGGCGCGACGTTGAACGACAGATCGTCGAGCCCGCCGTGCCTGGCGTGGGCCACCGACAGCGCGCCGGGTGCGACGCCGGGTGCGTCCGGCGCCACCCGGTGCGGCGCATGCCGGGTGGGGGCGTTGAAGACGTTGGCGACCCGGTTGGCCGACGCCCGCGCCTCGGCCACCCAGCTGGGCACGACGGCCAGCAGCGAGAACGGCTCGATCAGGAACTGGGCGAGGCCGATCACGGTGATCAGCTGACCAACCGAAAGATCGCCCATGATGGCGAAACAGGCCGCGGCCACCGCCACCGCCATCGCAGCCAGCGCACCGGCCGCCGCGGCAGCGCCGGCATGCACACTCTGGATGCGGGCCGCGCGCAGGGTCGCACCGAGTGCCCTGCGGCTGGCCACCCGGTAGCGGCCCGCGGCGCTGGCCTGTGCGCCGATGCCCTGCAGCGGCCGATGTCCACTGATCAGATCGGTGGCCAGGGCGGTGGCGCGGCCGATCTCGGCCTGTTGATCCTCGACGCGCCGGGCGATCATGGGTGCGGTCAATTGCAGAGCGATCACCACGATCGGCACGCCGATCAGCACCATCAGACCCAACGGCAGGTCGATGGTCAGCAACACCACACCACACACCACGGTGCCGACGGCGGCGCCGGCGATCCGCGGTATGTAGTCGAGCAGATACGCCACGTTGTCGGCGTCGTCGGAGGAGATCGAGAGCAGCTCACCGACTTTGTACTCGGTCTCGATGCCCAGCGGGTGCAGGATCTTCGCGCTCGACTCGACCCGCAGCAGATGCGATTCGCGCGCGATCGCGAACATCAGCAGGCGGGCACCGAACCGGTAGAACACCGTCAGCACCACGAACAGGGCGGCCAGCACGGCGATCCACCCGATGATGGCGCCGACCTCTCCGGTGGCCACGGCGCGGTCGACGATGATGCCGATCAGCACCGGCACCGACACCTCGCACAGTTGGTGCAGCGCGATCAGGCCGGTACCCGAGGTGAGCCACCTTGTATTACGGCTCACGGTGCGCCGAAGGACACCGGCTCCGGTCCGTGGCGCGGGGGCGGATGCGGTCACGTCGCCGTCGTGGTCTCGCCGGCCGTCTGCATTTGCTCGCGCAGAGAGCGCGGACGCAGATCGGCCCAGGTTTCCTCGACAAAACGCAGGGCAGCGTCCCTTTCAGCACCGTCGGGCCCGCCGTAAGCGACCGTCCAACCAGTAGGAACCGCGGCGAAGACCGGCCACAGCGAATGTTGGCCCTCGGTGTTCACGAGAACCAGGAACCGGCCGTCCGGATCGTCAAAAGGGTTGATGGACAAGACGTTCCTCCCGTACGTTCGCAGACACCGGATGGCTCGGTAGCCGTGACGGCGCATGCACCCCTGGGCGTCACGGCACGCGGCGTGCCCGGACCCCACCGCCGGATGGCATGCTATCAAAGGTAAGGCTTACCAACAGGGGGCTGCTCGGAAAGCTGGGAGGTTGCTGTGCGCGTCGTCATGTTCGGCTATCAGACATGGGGGCACCGCACCCTGCAGGCTTTGCTGCAGTCCAGACACGAGGTGTGCCTGGTGGTCACCCACCCGACGAGTGACCATGCCTACGAGACGATTTGGGCCGACTCGGTGGAAGACCTGGCCCGCGGCGCCGGTATCGAGGTGTATCTGGCCAAGCGCCCGACACCCGAGTTGATCGACCGGGTCGCCGAATTGGCCCCCGATATCGGCGTGGCCAACAACTGGCGCACCTACCTGCCCAGGGAACTGTTCGGGATCCCGTCGCACGGCACGCTGAACCTGCATGATTCGCTGCTGCCCAAGTTCACCGGGTTCTCGCCGGTGATCTGGTCGCTGATCAGCGGCGCCAGCCACACCGGGCTGACCGCGCACCTGATGGACGATCAGCTCGACACCGGCGACATCGTGCTGCAGCGTGCCGTCGAGATCACGCCAACCAGCACGGGTACCAGCCTGGTGCGCGACACCCTTGACCTGGTTCCCGAGGTGCTGGTGGAGGCGTTGGATTCGATCGAATCCGGGACCGCCACACCGACACCGCAGGATCTCAGTCAGCGCACCTTCTTCCACAAGCGGTCCGACCGGGACAGCGTCGTGGACTGGTCGTGGCCCGCCGCCGACATCGAGCGGTTCATCCGCGCACTGTCCGACCCGTACCCGAACGCCTACACCTATTTTCGCGGGGAGCGGCTGCGGTTGATCTCGGCGCATGTATCGCGATGCGTCTACGGTGGCACCCCGGGCCGGGTGTTCATCGAGGAGGACGGCGGAATGGCGATCGTGGCCGGGGCCGAGGCATACCGGGGTCAGTCGCGCGGTCTGGTGCTCGACGTGGTGCGCACCGAGGACGGCCGCGACCACTCCGCGCTGGAGTATTTCGGCCGGGGCGGCGGCTACCTCACGGCCCAGCCCGAACTCGTCACCGTCTGAGGTTGCGCGCGTGCTTTGAGGCGCGCGGAACGATCAGCGGGGTCGCGGTCTCCGGGTCCTCGATGATCTGGCATCGCAGACCGTACACCTCGGCGACCAGCTCCGCGGTCATCACGGTGTTCGGATCACCTTGGGCCACAATCTGTCCCGACTTCATCACGATCAGCTGGTCGGCGTATCGGCAGGCGTGGTTCAGGTCGTGCAGGACCGCCACCACGGTGCGTTGGTGCTCCTGGTTGAGCGTCGCGAACAGGTCGAGCAGCTCCACCTGATGCGCGATGTCGAGATAGGTGGTCGGCTCGTCGAGCAGAATCAGCGGGGTCTGCTGGGCCAGCACCATCGCCACCCAGACCCGTTGCCGTTGACCGCCGGAGAGTTCGTCGACCAGGCGTGCGGACAGTTCGGTCACCCCGGTGTGGCGCATCGCGTCGGTCACTGCCGCGGCGTCCTCGCGCGACCACTGCCGCAGCACCTTCTGATGCGGGAACCGGCCTCGCGACACCAGGTCGGCGACCGTGATGCCCTCGGGGGCGATCGAGGTCTGCGGCAGCAGGCCCAGCCGGCGGGCCACCTCCTTGGTGTGCAGGCCGGCGATATCCTGGCCGTCCAGAATCACCTGCCCGGCAGCCGGTTTCAGCAACCGGGCCAGCCCGCGCAGCAGCGTGGACTTGCCGCACGCGTTGGGCCCGACGATCGCGGTGACCCGTTCGGTGGGGATGTCCACCGACAGACCGGAGATGATCGTCCGGTCCTCATAGCCGATCGTCACGTCGCGGGCCTGCAATGTGTGGGTCGTCGTCGGGGGCATGCCGGCGTCGCCTTCCGTTGTCGTCATCGTTGCCGAGCCTGCGTGATCAGCAGATACACCAGATACACCCCGCCCAGCGACACCGTCACCGCGCCGACCGGCAGTTCGTTGCCGGTGAACACCTGCTGGGCGATGATGTCGCTGACCAGGAGCAGCACCGCACCCACCGCGGCCGCGGGCACCAGCGCCACCCCGGCGCTCGCGGTGAGCCTTCTGGCGATCTGCGGTGCGGCGAGTGCGACGAACGAGATCGGCCCGGCCGCCGCACAGGCCAGCGCCACCAGTGCGACCCCGACCACGAGGTAGGACAACCGGGTGCGTTCCGGCGAAACCCCAAGGGCGCCCGCGGTGTCGTCACCCATCTGCAGCACCGGCAGCTGCGGTCCCAGCGCCACCAGTGCCGCCGTCGTCACCAGCAGGCACACCGCCATCGGCACGGCCTGCTCCCAGCTGAGCCCGCTCAGCGTGCCCTGCTGCCAGATCGATGCGGTGACCGCGGTGTGGTGATCCAGCTTGATCACGATCCACTGGTTGACCGAGTTGAGCACCGCGCCGACACCGATGCCGACCACGATCAGCCGGTAGCCGGCCAGCCCGTTGCGGTAGGACAACGCGTACACCGCCACGGCGGTCACCAGTCCGCCGATCAAGGCGCCCCCGGCCACCGCGTAGTAGCCGCCGCCGAGACCGGCCAGCACCGCCAGTGCCCCCGTGTAGGCGCCGGCGTTCACCCCGATGATGTCGGGGCTGCCCAACGGATTACGGGTCAGCGCCTGGAAGATGGCGCCGGAGACCCCCAGCGCGGCCCCGATCAGCAGCGCCATCACCATGCGCGGCATCCGCCACTGCAGGACCACCACCCGGTCGAACGAGGAGTTGGCGCCCACCAGCACCCGCAGCACGTCGAACGGGGCGATGCTGTATTTCCCGATCCCGATCGCCAGCACCGCGATCACCACGGCGAAGGCCAGCAGGCCGGCCACCACGAGCAGGGCCCGCCACGAGGTGCGCACCGACGCCGTTCCGGCCCGCGCGACGAACTGTCGTTTCCCGAAGTCGATGGTCATGTGCGGTCGGCGCCCACCTTGCGGATCAGCCAGATCAGCACCGGCGCACCCACGAATGCGGTGACGATGCCCGCGGGCAGCTCGGCGGGACGGATGACGACACGTCCGAGGATGTCGGCCGCCAGCAGCAGGCTCGGCGCGACGACGGTGGCGTAGGCCAGGATCCAGCGCCAGTCGGGTCCGGTGAAGCGTCGCACCGCGTGCGGCACCATCAGACCGACGAAGCCGATGGGTCCCGCACCCGCGGTGGCCGCGCCGGCCAGCAGGGTCACCGCGATCAGGCTCAACGCCTGGGTGCGGGCCACGTTGGTACCCATGCTGGCGGCGAGATCGTCGCCCAGCGCGGTGATGTTGAGCGAGCGGGACACCACCAGGCACAGCACCACGCCGATCGCGATGAACGGCGCGATCGCCGCCGATACCTGCAGCGGGTGCCCGTCGAGCGCCCCGGCGTCCCAGAACCGCATGTTGTCGAAGGCGCGCGGGTTGCGCAGCCGGATGACGTAGCCGATGCCGTCCATCACCGCGGCGATCGCCACCCCGGCCAGCAGCACGCGCACCGGGGTGACCGCGGATCGTCCGGTCATCCCGATCAGGTACACCAGGACCATCGCGAAAAGCGCGCCAACGAAAGCAAACCCGATATAGGTCCAGATGCCGGTGAAGCCGAGGAACGCGATCGCGGCCACCACGAACAGCGCCGCGCCCGAGTTGATCCCGAGGATCTCCGAATCGGCCAGCGGGTTACGCCCGACCGCCTGGATCAGGGTGCCGGACAGCCCGAGCGCCAGACCCACCAACAGGCCGAGCACGGTGCGGGGGATCCGCAGGTCGTGCACGATCCACTGGTCCCCGGCATCGCGATAGTCGGTGAGGGCTTGCCACACGGTGGACAGCGACACGTTCTCGGTGCCGATGGCCAGGCTGGCGACGCACACGACGGCCAGCAGCAGCGTGGCGATCAGAAGACCCGTCGCCCGGCTGCGGGTGGTGGCGCGGGCGGGCGCTGCCGGTGCGTCGACGGTCACGGAGGTCAGAGACCCACCCGCTCGAGCGCGTCGTCGAACTCCTCGAATGCGATTTTGTCGCCCCTGCCCGCGGCGAGCGCGCGTTCATAGACCGGCAGGACAACGGATTCGACCTCGGCGAATCTCGCGTCCCAGGTCTCGGAGTCGGCCCGCCAGTACCCGGTGATGTCGTACTGGTCTCGGACGAATCCGAGCCGGCGCAGGTGTTTACGCACCGCCCGGGATTCGGCGGCCTCACCGCCGAACCAGCAGTAGCCGCGCCCGCCGGGCAGCGTCAGATCACGCACCAGCGCGGCGAGTTGGCTTGGCGCATGGCCGTTTCCGGTGCCGATGCTGGGGATCATCCGCAACAGCGGATGCTGCGGTAGGTAATCGAGATCGATGTGATCGGCGATCTCGGCGATCACGGTCACCGGCACCGTGGGTGCCAACTCCTCGAGGATCCTGGCCGTGGCTGGCAGCCCGGACAGGTCGGTGACCAGCAGTTGCCAGTCCGCGGCCGGGTCCGGCCGGTACCAGGATCGGGCGTGGTCGAGCCTGACCCGGTCACCGGGAGCCGTGTGTTCGGCCCAGGTGGTGCCCGGCCCGTGGGCGTGCCGGACCACGTCCAGGTCGATCAGGTCCCCGCGCTGGGAGCGCACCGAATAGTTGCGCCCCTCGTCGTCTGGATCCGCCGTGAAATACACCCCGACCGCCGAGTCGGCCGCCGGTCGCACATCGAGGGCCGATGGATCGTCGATGTGCAGCGTGATCCGGATCAGTCGGGCATTGAGGCTCTTGGTCTCGACGACTGACGCATACGAGAAACCCACGAAGTTAGGGTAACCTGCCTACGTTCGGTGCCCCCTCGCGGCCGAACGTGAAGAAGATGGCGAGATTTTTGGCAGATCTCACCATCGTGTTCACATTCGGCGCCTACTTGATCGCGACCACCATCGAATCGTGACCGACCAGGTGCTCGACATAGCTCGCGCTGAAACCCGAGTCGGCCATCCAGCCTCGACAGTCCGCACCCGTGTAGTCGAAGCCGAACGCTTCGATCAGCATGTTGAGGCTCATCAGCAGCCCGAACGCGTTCTCCCGCCGGTCGTCGTCGATGATCGCGTCGAACACGATCAACGCCCCACCCTTGGGCAGCGCGGCGTAGGCCTTCTTCAGTAGCAGGCGCTTCTGGTCGAGATCCCAGTCGTGAAGAATGTGGCCCATGATGAGCACGTCGGCGCTGGGCAGCGGGTCGGCGAAAAAGTCACCGGCCGTGAAGCTGAGACGGTCAGCCAGCCCGAACCGGGCGACGTAGGTGTCGAAGATGGGTCTCACCGGGGGCAGATCGAAGCCGCCACCGGTCAGGTGGTCGTGGACGGCCGCAATCGCGACCGGAACGGCGCCCTGCGCGCACCCGATGTCGATCACGCTGCCGTAGTCGCGCCACGGGAACTTGGTGGCGATCGCGTCGCCGGCCGTGCGGCTGAGCCCGGTCATCGCCGCGGTGAACTGCGCGAGCTTCTCCGGATCGGCATACAGCGTCTCGAAGAAGTCGCCTCCGGTCTTCACCTCACTCTGCGGCTGTCCCGTCCTCAAGCCCTCGGTCAGCGATCCCCAGAACGTGTACAGGCGAGCGTTGGCCATTTCCAACATCCCGCCCAGATATGTGGGCTTGGCCGGGTCGAGGAAGAGATCGGTCTCCGCGGTGTTCGAGTACCGGCCGTCGGTGCGACGGAGCATTCCGAGCGCGACCAGGGCGTCAAAGAAATCCCGTGCGCTCCTCGGATGGAGACCCAGCCGCTCGCGGAGCTCATCGGCGTCCAGCGGTCCGGCTTTGCCGATCACCGCGAACAGCCCCAGTTCGACCGCGCTCAGCAAGGCCTTCGCACCCCAGAATCCCAACCCCAGCTGCATGATCGCGTCCGGGGTCACACTCTCTGGCTGCTCGGCAACGGTCGGGCTTTCAGGGTTGCCCATCGGGTACCACGCTACGGAATGGGGGTCGTGGACTCAACCAATCCGAAACCGCTGATTATCTGTGGAGCCTAGGAGATTCGAACTCCTGACATCTGCCTTGCAAAGGCAGCGCTCTACCAACTGAGCTAAGGCCCCTCGTTCGGCTGCGACGGTGAAGTGTCCGCCTCGTGCCACACCTCGGCACCGTGCCGTGACCGCCACACGACCACCGCGACGGCTGCGATGACAGCCAGGACGACGAACCGCATGGCGGACCCTCTCGGTGGTCACCCGGTGAAACCGGGGTGTCGTGGGCCTAGGAGGACTCGAACCTCCGACCTCTTCGTTATCAGCGAAGCGCTCTAACCGCCTGAGCTATAGGCCCGTAAATTGGGGACGACCGAGCGACGAGATTACCGCACGAGCACCCCCGCGCCCAAACTGGTTCAGTCCCGGTCGGCCAACGTCACTTCGACACCCCCGACCAGGTCGGTCGTGAGGTTGTAGATGAACGCCCCGATGGTGGCCATCGCACTCAGCACGACGATGTTGACCAGGCCGATCAGCGCGGCGCCACCGAAGATGGTGCCGCTGGAGACCAGCTCGCCACCGGCACTGCCGCTCGCGCTCGTCAGCAGGTCGCCGACGTTGCTGTTGAGCTTGCTCCACACGCCCATCGCCCCGAGCACCAGGTAGAGGAACGCCACCGCGATCATCCAGACGAAAAACAACGCCACCGACAGGACCAGCGACACCTTGAGCACGGTCCACGGGTCGACGCGGCGGATCTGCATGCTGGCCCGGACCGGACCGGACGTCGAGGGCCGGTTGGCGACCTGGATCCGGCCGGTCGGGGAGGACGCGGTCCGCATCGGGGCCGCGTCGCCGCCGGTCTTGCGTTGCGGGGGTCGCGGCACCGGACCGGACAAGTCGGGCAGTTCGCTGGCGTAGGACTCGCTCCGGGCCGACTCGCCGCGGGCCGGACCCTCACTCCGGGCCGGACCCTCACTCCGGGGGGGTGCCTCGCTCCGGACGGGTGCGTCGCCGCGGGGGGGTGCCTCGGGCCTGGCGCCCGCCTCACCACGGGCCGGCGGGTCCTGACGCGCCGGTGCGCGCTGCTGCTCGGTCTCGCCGTCGGTGCCCGAGACGAACCGCTGCAACCGGGCCTCCACACCGGGGGAGTGTGTCGCGGCGCTGCCGCGCGTCTGCTCGCCCCGCTGCTCGGCCTGCGGCTGCTGGGCGCTGCGTGGCGTCCCACGCTGCCAGGGTGGCGGCTCACCCGTCTCGGTGATGTTTCCGGTCGGGCGGGGAACCCCGTTGCCGACCGTCCTGCCGTCGCCCCCGGACCCGTTGGTGCTGCCGGGCCGGTCGCCCGCGCGCGGGTGTCCCGGCTCGCTCGGTGAACTCACCTGACAGCTCCTTAACTCGGGCCGAGGACCCGGTCGGACCCCGGCTGCTGCATCACGACTCTTCGGTCTCGGCCGCTTCGGCTGCTTCTGCCTCCGGGCCCTCCTCGGCGTTGCGCGCAATCGCAATCAGTGTGGCGCCCTCGCCCAGGTTCATCAAGCGCACCCCCTTGGTCTGTCGGCCGGCCTTGCGTACCTGACGTGCAGCGGTGCGGATGACACCACCTCCCGAGGTGATCGCGTACAGCTCGGTGTCGTCGTCGACGATCAGCGCTCCAACCAGACTGCCACGTTTGCGGTCGTACTGAATCGTCAGGATGCCCTTGCCGCCGCGGCCCTGGGGGCTGTACTCCTCGATCGCGGTGCGTTTGGCGTACCCACCCGCCGTCGCGACCAGCAGATATGTATCCGGTTGGACGACGTTCAGGGAGAGCAGCTGATCCTCTTCGTTGAACCGCATACCCTGCACACCCGAGGTGGCGCGACCCATCGGCCGCAGCGCCTCATCGGTGGCCGAGAAGCGGATCGACTGCCCCTTCGCCGACACCAGCAGCAGATCGTCATCGGCCGAGCACAACACCGCACCGACCAGTTCGTCACCGTCACGCAGGTTGACCGCGACGATGCCGCCCGAGCGGTTGGAATCGAAGTCGACGAGCTTGGACTTCTTCACCAGACCCTTGCGGGTGGCCAACACCAGATACGGCGCATCCTCGTAGCCCTTGATCTGGATGACCTGGGCGATGCGCTCCTCGGGCTGGAAGGCCAGTAGGTTGGCCACGTGCTGACCGCGCGCGGTGCGCGAGGCCTCGGGCAGGTCGTAGGCCTTGGCCCGATACACCCGGCCCTGCGTGGTGAAGAACAGGATCCAGTCGTGCGTGGAGCAGACGAAGAAGTGGTTGACGATGTCGTCCTGCTTGAGGCCCGCGCCCTGCACACCCTTGCCACCGCGTTTCTGGCTGCGGTACAGATCGGTCTTGGTGCGTTTGGCGTAGCCGGTCTCGGTGATCGTGACGACGACGTCCTCGCGGGCGATCAGATCCTCGTCGCTGACCTCGCCGTCGGCGGGCACGATCCGGGTCCGCCGGTCGTCGCCGTACTTCTCGGCCAGCTCGGCGAGCTCGTCGCGGACGATGGCGCGCTGACGCTCAGGTTTGGCCAGGATGTCCTCGAGGTCGGCGATCTCGGCTTCGATCTTGGCCAGATCGTCGACGATCTTCTGCCGCTCGAGCGCAGCCAGGCGGCGCAGCTGCATATCGAGGATGGCCTGCGCCTGGATGTCGTCGATGTCGAGCAGGTCGATCAGGCCGGCCCTGGCGACGTCGACGGTCTCCGACGCCCGAATCAACGCGATCACCTCGTCGAGCGCGTCGAGCGCCTTGACCAGACCGCGCAGGATGTGGGCCCGCTCATTGGCCTTGCGCAACCGGTACCGGGTGCGGCGCACGATGACATCGAGTTGGTGATCGACGTAGAGCCGGATCAGCTGGTCGAGGCGCAGCGTGCGGGGCACCCCGTCGACGATCGAGAGCATGTTGGCGCCGAAGCTGGTCTGCAGCTGGGTGTGCTTGTAGAGGTTGTTCAGCACAACCTTGGCGACCGCATCGCGCTTGAGCTCCACCACGATCCGGATACCGACCCGGTCGCTGCCCTGATCCTCGATGTTGGAGATTCCGGCCAGCTTGCCGTCGCGGACCTGCTCGGCGATCGAGGTGATGAAATTGTCGTGGTTGACCTGATAGGGCAGTTCGGTGATGACGATCGAGGTGCGCCCGCGGGAGTCCTCCTCGATCTCGACGACACCGCGCATCCGGACCGATCCGCGACCGGTCTTGTAGGTGTCCTCGATGCCCTGGGAGCCGACGATCAAACCGGCGGTGGGGAAGTCGGGTCCCTTGACCCGCTCGCACACCGCGGCCAGGGTGGCTTCCTCGTCGGCCTCGTAGTTCTCCAGGCACCAGTAGACGGCCTCGGCCAGCTCCCGCAGATTGTGCGGCGGGATGTTGGTGGCCATGCCGACGGCGATACCGCCCGAACCGTTGGCCAGCAGGTTCGGGAACCGGCTCGGCAGAACCGTGGGTTCCTGCACCCTGCCGTCGTAGTTCGGAATGAAATCGACTGTCTCCTCGTCGATTTCGCGCAGCATCTCCATCGCCAGCGGCGTCAGCCGGGCCTCGGTGTTGTGGCTGACGAACCCGTTGGCGATGAATGCGTGGTCGTCGGTGTCAACCCGAAGGCTGTACACCGGTTGCACACCGGCCTCGGATATCGACGCCACGCGGGCGTAATAGAACCGGCCGTCGGTCAGATCTGTCGCGATGGCACGAACGTCTGGGTCGGCGATATGAGCCAGAATCTCAGAACCGTTGCGGCGCCACCGATCGAGCCGGTCAATGTTGTGTTTGTTAAGCCACTCCTTGTCCGCCCAACGCCCGCCGGCGTGCGTGCGGATGAAGCGGCCGAGGCCTGGAACGTGGTCGCCGTCCAGGCCGGCCGGCGCCTCGGGCAGTGCACCCAGAATCGCGGCAAGCTTGTCGCGCTTGATGCCTCCGAAACCGACCTGTTCAGCGAACAATTCGGCCTGGGCGCGATTGGTGATCACCACTTTGTGCTCGCCGGTGGCGAGCCGATACCGGCGTGACACCACACCGAATTCCAGCAGCATCTGCTGGACATCCTTGCCGAGTCGTTCGCTGCGGGTCGAATAGGAGACCTGAACCGTGTTGCGCGGCAGCGCCGAACACGAACCATCCCCTTCGAACAGGGCCTGTAGGAACACCCGCTTCACGGCTGCGGGCGCATGCCAGAGCCATTCCGGCACGGCCTTGTCCGCCGAACGCTGCCCGATCATGTCGGCGAGCCGGGACTTCCGCAACGCCTCGAGGTTGTGGATGTCCAACTCGTGCAGCTTGGAACCCGACGCGATGGTGCGGGCTGACGTGTATCGAGGCCCGCCGACCACCGCGTCGTAAGCGGCCACCACCATCGTGAAGAAGTCTCGGTCGAGGTTGTTGAATCCGGCCCGGTTCTCGGAGACGAATCCTTCGCTGATGAACGCACCCACGAGCAGGGCTTCGAGCGCGTCGTGCCAATCAGCGGGCCCGAACTCCACCGGCGGGGTCCGCTGAATGACCACCCGGTCGTCCGGCCGGATCTCTTCGATCAGCTTCCACAGCAGCGTAGGCACGCCCGCAACATCCACCAGGCACAACAACGGATGGTTCGCCGTGCCGGTCAGGGTGTAGCCCTCATCCGTGGTGACCGTGTAGGTCTGATGCTCACCCGAGTGGAACAGTCGGTCTGCGAGGGCAGGATTGCCGTGCCGGTCGAGTACCTTCAGTTCGACCACGTTGTCGGTGTTGGGCCGCGCCCCCGACACCACATCGGAAAGCCGCACCGACTGGCCAAACGGTAAGCGCACCAACGCGTCGCCGGTCAGGCAATACCTCATGGCCGCCGGCGGATCGTTACCCGGCGAACCGAAGTTGCCCTGACCGTCCACCAGCGGGTAGCGCAGCGACCACGGCTGGGCCATCCGGACCAGGGTGTCGTAGATCGACGCGTCGCCGTGCGGGTGGTAGTTACCCATGGTCTCGGCGACCGAGCGCGCCGACTTGGCGTGGCTGCGGTCGGGGCGGAACCCGGAGTCATACATCGCGTAGAGCACCCGGCGGTGCACCGGTTTCAGGCCGTCACGCACCTCGGGCAGCGCGCGGCCGACGATCACGCTCATCGCGTAATCGATGTAGCTGCGCTGCATCTCTTGCTGAATGTCGACCGGTTCGACGCGGTCTCCGGCTTCGTCGCCGGGCGGCAACGTGGTGTCAGTCATAGCTCAAGTCCTAGTTTCGGCGTCCGAATTCGGCGTTAAACATCCAGGAAACGGACGTCTTTGGCGTTGCGGGTGATGAAACTGCGACGCGCTTCGACGTCCTCACCCATCAGGATGGAGAACAGTTCGTCGGCGGCGGCCGCGTCGTCGAGGGTGACCTGGCGCAGCACGCGCACCGTCGGGTCCATGGTGGTTTCCCACAGTTCCTTGGCATCCATCTCGCCCAGGCCCTTGTACCGCTGGATTCCGTCGTCGACGTTGATGCGTTTGCCCGCTTTCCGTCCCGCCTCGAGCAGCCCGTCGCGCTCGCGGTCGGAGTAGGCGAATTCGGGGTCGGTGCGTTGCCACTTGAGTTTGTACAGAGGCGGCTGGGCCAGGAAGATATGGCCGTTCTCCACAAGCGGTTTCATGAACCGGAACAGCAGCGTGAGCAGCAGCGTGGAGATGTGTTGACCGTCGACGTCGGCGTCGGCCATCAGCACGATCTTGTGGTAGCGCAACTTGGCGATGTCGAACTCGTCGTGGATACCGGTCCCCAGTGCGGTGATGATCGCCTGGACCTCGGTGTTTTTCAGCACCCGGTCGATGCGGGCCTTCTCGACGTTGATGATCTTGCCGCGCAGCGGCAGGATGGCCTGGAACATCGAGTCCCGGCCGCTTTTCGCCGAGCCGCCGGCCGAGTCGCCCTCCACCACATAGAGTTCGGATTTCCGGGGATCGGTGGAGCGGCAGTCGGCGAGCTTGCCCGGCAGTCCGCCGATGTCGGTGGCGCTCTTACGCCGGACCAACTCCCTGGCCTTGCGCGCGGCCAGACGGGCCTGCGCCGACGAAACCGCTTTGTTCACAACGGTTTTTGCTTCCGCGGGGTTGGCCTCGAACCAGTGGTTGAGCTGTTCGTTGCAGATCTTCTGGACGAAGGACTTCACCTCGGTGTTGCCGAGCTTGGTCTTGGTCTGGCCCTCGAACTGGGGCTGGGACACCTTCACGGAGATCACCGCGGCCAGACCCTCGCGGATATCGTCCCCGGTGAGGTTGGGGTCCTTGTCCTTGAGCAGCTTCTTGTCCTTGGCGTAGCGGTTC